>JAJUFY010000245.1 GCA_029263635.1 Ectothiorhodospiraceae bacterium
CACCTACCTGGGCCGCAAGTGGGCCGAGAAACGCTTCAGCATGCCGTATCTGCGCGAGACGCTCTGGCGGCTCGGCTATGCGGTCGACACCCTGGAGACCGCCACCGACTGGGACAACGTCGACCGGCTGCACGACGCCATCGAGGCCAATCTGCGCGGTGCGCTGCAGGACGAGAACGTGCGGGTGCACGTGTTCACCCACCTCTCGCATCTGTATCCGCAGGGCTGCAGCATCTACACCACCTACGTGTTTCCGCTGGCCGCCGATTACGCCGGCACGCTGGCGCGCTGGGAGAGGCTCAAGCACAGCACCTCCGAGCTGATCGTGCGCAACCGCGGCACCGTCAGTCACCAGCACGGGGTCGGCAAGGACCATGCGCCGTTCCTGCCCATCGAGAAGGGCGCGCTCGGCATGCGCACGCTGCGCACGCTGTGCGCGAGCTTCGACCCGGCCGGCCGCCTCAACCCCGGCACCCTGCTCGCCGACGAGGACTGAGCGCATGGGCAGGGACGCACGGCGCAGAGCAAGCGGCTGGACGGCGGGCGAGCGCCAACGGGCGCTGGAACGCCTGCGCAGCGGAACCGACGACTGGGAACTGATCATCATCGGCGGCGGCATCACCGGCGCCGGCATCCTGCGGGAAGCCGCCCGGCGCGGCTGGCGGGCGCTGCTGGTCGAGCAGCGCGCTTTCGCCTGGGGCCCCTCCAGTCGCTCGTCGAAGATGGTGCACGGCGGGCTGCGGTACCTGGCCGCCGGCGACTACCGGCTGACCCGGGATGCCGTCCGCGAGCGCGAGCGGCTGCTGACCGAGGCGCCGGGACTGGTGGAGCGCATGCAGTACCTGCAGCCGCACTACCGTGGCCAGTTCCCCGGCCCGCGCCCGATGCGCGCCCTGCTGTGGCTGTACGACCGCATCGCCGGCCGGCGCAGCCGCGCCTTTCACCCCGCCGCCGAGGCCCGCGTCTGGCTGCCGCAGCTGCAGGCGGACGCGCTGATCGGCGCCAGCCGCTTCGCCGACGCCGTCACCGACGACGCCCGGCTGGTGCTGCGCACGCTCAGCGAGGCGCTCGCCGACGGCGCCTCGGCGGTCAATTACCTGACCGCCACCGAGATCCTGCGCCAGGCTGGCGAGGCCTGCGGCGTGCGGCTGCGCGATCGGCTCAGCGGCGAGGAATTCACGTTGCGCGCGCCGGTGATCATCAACGCCACCGGCGCCTGGGCCGACCGGCTGCGCGACCAGGGGCCGAGCATCCGGCCGTTGCGCGGCAGCCATCTGGTGCTGCCGTACTGGCGGCTGCCGGTGCCCTGCAGCGTGTCGTTCCCGCACCCTACCGACCGGCGGCCGGTGTTCGTGTTCCCCTGGGAAGGCGTGACGGTGATCGGCACCACCGACCTCGACCACGACCGACCGCTGGACGACGAGGCCCGCATCAGCGACCCCGAGGTCGACTACCTGCTCGCCGCTGCCAACCAGATATTCCCCGGCCACGGTCTGCGCCGCGCCGACATCCAGGCCAGCTGGTCCGGCGTGCGGCCGGTGGTGGCGGGCGGCGCCGACGCCCCATCCAAGGAAAAGCGCGAGCACGTGCTCTGGGACGATCGGGGCCTCATCAGCGTGGCCGGCGGCAAGCTCACCACCTTCCGGCTGATCGCGCTGGACGTGCTGCGGCTGGCGGCGCCCCGGCTGCCGCCGGCGCGTCGCCCCGCGCAGGGCGACGAACCGGTCTTCCGGCCGCTGCCGGCGGCACCGGCGCCGGCAGCCATCGCCGCCGGGATCTGGCGGCGCCTGCAGGGCCGCTACGGCGCCGATGCCCCGCGGGTGCTCGCCAGCGGCGCCGCCGAGCCGATTGCCGCCACCGCCACCCTCTGGGCCGAGCTCGGCTGGACGGCGGCCAATGAGGCAGTGGTGCACCTGGACGACCTGCTGCTGCGCCGCACCCGCCTCGGCCTGCTGCTGCCCGATGGCGGCGCACGCCTGCTGCCGCGCATCCGCGCCCTCTGCCAGCCGCTGCTGGGCTGGCCGGATTCCCGCTGGACGCAGGAAGAGCAGCGCTACCGCGACCTCTGGCAGCGCTGTTACGGCCTTCCCTCCGACGGCGCCGACTGCAACGATTCCACGAAAGAGCCTTCGCCATGAGCGGCCCCTATCTGTTTGCCATCGACAACGGCACCCAGAGCGTGCGCGCGCTGCTGTTCGATCTGGACGGCAACCTGGTCGGCAAGGGCCAGGAAGAGATCGAGCCGTACTTCTCGGATCAGCCGGGCTGGGCCGAGCAGCATCCCGACTACTACTGGGAGAGCCTGGGCCGCGCCTGCGACAAGCTCTGGAGCGAGACCAGCGTGCCGCGCGAGGCGATCAAGGGCATTGCCGTCACCACCCAGCGCAGCACCGTGATCAACCTCGATCGCGACGGCCGCCCGCTGCGGCCGGCCATCGTCTGGCTGGACCAGCGCCGCGCCGAGATCGACGGCCCGCTGCCCGGCCCCTGGGGCCTGGCCATCAAGCTGCTCGGCGCCGAGGAAGTCATCCAGCGGTTCCGCCAGGAGGCGGAAGCGAACTGGATTGCCCAGGCCCAGCCCGAGCTGTGGGCCCGAACCCACAAGTTCCTGCTGCTGTCCGGCTACCTGAACTGGCGCCTGACCGGGCGCTTCGTCGACTCCACCGGCAGCCAGCCGGCCTATCTGCCGTTCGACTACCGGCGTCACCGCTGGGCGCCGGACACCGACTTGAAATGGCGGCTGGTGCCGGCCCTGCGCCGCGACATGCTGCCGGAGCTCGTTCACCCCGGCGAGCCGCTGGGCACGCTAACCGAGGAGGCGGCCGGCCATCTGGGCCTGCCGGCGGGGCTGCCGGTAATCGCCGCCGCCGCCGACAAGGCCTGCGAAGTGCTCGGCTCCGGCGGCAACGCGCCCGACATCGCCTGCATGAGCTATGGCACCACCGCCACCATCAACACCACCAGCACGCGCTACCTGGAGCCGATCCGCTTCATGCCGGCCTTTCCGGCCGCCATTCCCGGCCGCTACTGCACCGAGATCATGATCTACCGTGGCTTCTGGATGGTGAGCTGGTTCAAGCGCGAGTTCGGGCTGCGCGAGCAGCGCGTCGCCAGGCAGCGCGGCATCGCGCCCGAAGCGCTGTTCGACGAGCTGGTGGCGGCGGTCCCGCCTGGCTCCATGGGGCTGATGCTGCAGCCCTACTGGTCGCCCGGCGTGCCCGAGCCGGGGCCGGAGGCCAAGGGCGCCGTGATCGGCTTCGGCGACGTGCATACCCGCGCCCATCTCTACCGCGCCATCCTCGAGGGCCTCGCCTATGCCCTGCGCGAAGGCAAGGAACGCATCGAACAGCGCTCGGGCATTCCGATCCGGCACCTGCGGGTGGCCGGCGGCGGCTCCCAGAGCGATGCCGCCATGCAGCTCACGGCGGACATCTTCGGGCTGGCGGCGGAACGGCCGCACACCTACGAGACTTCCGGGCTGGGAGCGGCCATCGTCACCGCCGTCGGCCTCGGCCTGCAGCCGGACTTCGATACCGCCGTGGCACGCATGACCCGGGTCGGCGCGCGCTTCGAGCCCGACCCGCAGGCCAGCCGCATGTACGACCGCCTGTACCGGGAAGTCTACCGCCGCATGTACCAGCGGCTGCAGCCGCTGTACCAGTCGATCCGGGAGATCACGGGCTATCCGGACTGAGGGCGGCCGGGACACCGCCGGCCAGGGGCGCCCCGCGGCCGCCTTGCCGGAAGGCCCCCTGCGAGAACTTTTCCGGCCCGCCCCGGTCAAGACCTTCTTGTACGACCTCACAGGAGAAACTATCGCGAAAGACCTGCCGGAGTAACGCCATGAATCCGATCATAAAAGCGCCGAATCTCCAGC
>JAJUFY010000202.1 GCA_029263635.1 Ectothiorhodospiraceae bacterium
CGCCATGCCTGGCACGACCGTCCCTCGCTCGCTGCCTACCAGACGCTGCTGTTGCCGGCGGCGGAGGAGGGCGCAGGGCTGCGGGTACGCTTCATGGGCGTGTCCACGCTGCTGTTCGAGGACGGCGAGGCCGCCATCCTCATCGACGGCTTCCTGTCGCGGCCAGGCCTGGCCAGGCTGCTGTTCGGCAAAGTGGCGCCGGACGAGCCGCGGATCGAGGCTGCTCTGCAGCGTGCCGGCATCGACCGGCTGGCCGCCGTGATCGCCGTCCATTCCCATTACGACCATGTCATGGATGCGCCCGCGGTCGCGCAGCGTACCGGGGCGGTGCTGATAGGTTCGGAGTCGACAGCCAACGTGGGCCGTGGCTGGGGCCTGGCCGAGGACCGGTTGCGAGCGGTCGAGGATGAAGAGACGCTGCGTTTCGGCCGCTTCACGGTGACCCTGCTGCGTTCCCGTCACGCGCCGGTTGCCAGCGCCGACGGCGGCGTCATCGCCGCGCCCCTGGTGCCGCCGGCGCGCGCCACGGCCTACAAGGAAGGCGGCAGCTATTCGGTGCTGGTCGAGCACGACGGCCGCCGGCGCCTGCTGGTGCAGGGCAGTGCCGGATTCGTCGAAGGGGCGCTGCAGGGGCGGCCTGCCGAGGTCGTGTTCCTCGGCATCGGCGCGGCCGGCAAACAGGGCGAAGCCTACCTGGACGCTTATTGGCGGGAAGTGGTGGCGGCGACCGGCGCGCGCCGGGTCATCCCCATCCACTGGGACGATTTCACCCGGCCGCTGGAGGTCCCGCTGCTGCCGATGCCGCGGCTGATCGACGATTTTGACGCCAGCATGGGCTTTCTCATCGAGCGCGGACGGGCGAGCGGGGTCGACCTGCGCCTGCCGCCGGTCTGGATACGCTTCGACCCGTTTGCCGAGCTGTGAGCCGGCTGCCGCGCAACCGCTTCAGCTGCGCAGGACGGGCTCGTCCGCGGCAGGGAGGGTGAAGTAAAACGTGGTGCCGCCATGCGGCGTCGGCTGCACCCAGATGCGGCCGCCGTGGTCTTCGATCACGTCCTTCACCAGGGCGAGCCCCAGGCCCAGCCCGGCGAAGCCATGTTCCCGGTGGGCACGCAGGAAGGGTTCGAACAGCCGTTCCTGCCAGCCTTCCGGGATGCCGATGCCGTTATCCTGCACGGCGATTACCCACTGCTCGCCCTGCCGCTCGGCGGATATCCGGATGCGGGGCGGGCCCGAGGCGCGGAACTTGAGCGCATTGCCGATCAGGTTCTGCAGTACCTGGGTGAGCAGCACCCGGTTGCCGGAGACGACCGGCAGCGGGCGGTGCTCGATCCGGGCCGCGGTTTCTTCGATCGCCGGTTCGAGCTGCTCCAGCGCCTGGCGCAGCACCTGCTCCAGGGCCACCGGTTCCCGGATCCTGTCGCCGGGGGTCGACTGCGCATACTGCAGCAGGCCGTCGATTAGCTCGTTCATCTGGCGGCCGCTGCACAGGATCTGCTCGATATACCGCTGGGCCTGAGGTTCCAGCCGGTTGCCCGCCGAGCGTTTCAGCAGCCCGGAGAAGTTGGTCATCGCCCGCAGTGGCGCCTTCAGGTCGTGCGCCACCGTGCGGGCGAAATGATCCAGCCGCTCGCGGATCTGGCGCTGGCTGGTGATGTCGAGGGTCACGCCGACCAGCTTGTAGGCCTTGCCCCGCTCATCGTGCAGCGCCCGACCGCAGAGCTGCATCCAGCGCAGCTCCCCGTCCGGGCGCCGGATCCGGAATTCGCTGCGCAGCTCCTTGCCTTTCTGGATCGCCTGCCGGTAATCCTTGGCAAGCTGCTGCCGGTCCTGTTCCGGGATCAGCGCGGCGAATCTGCCGATCGGCGTCGGCCCTTCGCTCGGCGGCAGCCCATAGAGCGTCATCAGCGACCGCGTGTGGCGCACTTCCCGCCGCGCCAGATCCTGTTCCCAGGCGCCCATGTTGGCGGCCTCGACGGCAATCTGCAGCCGCTCCTCGGCCTCCTTCAGCTGGCGCTGGGCTTCGGCCGCGGCGGTCACATCGTGGACGGCGCCGGTAATGCCGACCACATTGCCGCGGTCGTCGCGCAGCGGCAGGAAATAGACATCGAACCAGCACACCCGGCCGTCGAGCAGGCGCACCTGTTGCCTGCGGCCGCCGCCGATGCCGCTTTCCATCACCTGCCGCATGTCCTCTTCGAGCACGGCGGCATCGTCCGGGTGATAGCCATCCCGTGGCAGCTTGCCGAGATAGGTGTTGCCGCCGGCCACCGCCGCCGGGTTGTAGACCCAGGTCAGGCGCAGGTCGCGGTCGCGGGTGAACGGGCTGATCGGCGCCGCGTTCAGCGCCAGCCGGACGCGGGCTTCGCTGGTTTCCAGTGCCTGCTGGACCTGCCGGTGATCGGTGATGTCGATGAAGCTGGCGGCCAGGCCGTCGCCGACCTTGATGATCAGTTCGCGGTACCAGCGCTCGCCGTCCTCGGTCTGAAGGCAGATGTCGAAGTCGGCCGTCTCGCCGGTGTCGACGACTTGCACCGCCTTGTCGAGCAGCGCCTGGTTGGCGGGAACGGGGAACACATCGCGCAGGGTCCGCCGGCCGATGTCGGCCGGCTGCATGCGGTTCGCCTGCAGCGCGGCCCGGTTGGCATAGACGAACGCGAAATCCTCGATCCTGCCGGCCGCATCGCGCAGCGCCCGCATGATGACGAAGCCCACGACCGACAGCTCCTGCGCCATGCGCAGCCACTGCTCCTGTTCCGCAAGCTGCCGCCTGGCGCGCACCGACTCCGTGACATCGTGCAGCATCAGCGCCACCAAGCCGTCGCCCAGCGCCAGGCAGGTGGCGTCCCAGAACCTGGGCGCGGCGGCATCATCCAGCACCGCGGCGCTGGTGACTTCGCCGTAGGCAACGTTCCTGCCCGTGCTCAGCGCCGCCTGCAGGGCGTCGAACATGGCAGGGGGGAGAGCCGGCAGCAGCCGGCGGAGAGGCTGGCCGATGGCTGCCTCCGACAGCCGCAGGAAGGACAGGAACGCCGGATTGGCGTAGCGGATGCGAAGCTCGTCACCCTCCAGCACGGCGATGCCGGCAGGGGAGCGCCGCAGCACGAGATCGGAGAGGCTTTGTATGGACTCGCGCATGGAGTGCCTCGCTTGGTGAAGCCGAACAATGCGTGCTTGGTCGTCTCACCATCGCTGCCAGTACCTGCACGGCGACGTGTGCAAGCTACGTTTGTTCTTGTTGTTATAGGAAATCCTGCAGCAATTGCAGGAATGTCTCGAACTGATCGTGGTGGACCCAGTGGCCGGCGCCTTCCACGGTCACCACCCTGGCGTCGCGGAAATGGCGGGCGCGGCCGTCCTCTGCGGGGTTGGACGCCCAGCTCTGCTTGCCGTAGACCAGCAGGGTGGGGCAGCTGATGCGGTTCCAGAGTCGCTCGATGTCGGCCTGCGGCATGTCGTAGGGCGGCCAGGCCCGGACGTCGTTGTCGAACTTCCAGCTGTAGCTGCCGTCCTCGTTCTGCATCACGCCATAGCGGGTGAGGTGGCGGGCCTGCTCCGGCGACAGGTGCGGGTTCTCCTCCAGCATCCGGGCGCAGGCCTCGTCGATGGAGGCATAGCGGCGCGGGGTGCGGCGGGCGAGCTCGCGCTGTTCGTCGATCCAGCGGCGCATGCGCTCGTCGATGCCGAGCCTGGCGCGCTCCGCGAGCAGCTTGGGCGATGGCCCCAGGCCTTCGATGGCGACCAGCCTGCGCACCGTCTCCGGATAGATGCCGGCATAGCGCAGCGCAATGTTGCCGCCCAGGGAGTGGGCGACGATGGTGACAGGGGCCAGCCGCTGCTGATGGATCAGCTGCGCCAGGTCGTAGATGTAGGCGGCCATGCTGTAGTGGCCGTCGGGCGACCACTGGCTGTCGCCGTGGCCGCGCAGGTCCGGGGCGATCACATGCCAGTCGTCGCGCAGCGCGGCGGCCAGCCAGTCCCAGTTGCGGCAGTGGTCGCGGCCGCCGTGCAGGAGCAGCAGCGGCGGTTTGTCGTGGTTGCCCCAGTCGACGTAATGCAGTCGCAGCCGCTGCGAGGTGAAGAAGTGGGAAGTCGGGCCGGTAAACATGATGCGCACCGTGCTGCTGGCCTGCCTGTGCCCGGCCCGTGTCGCGCCTACCGGGTCCAGCCGGCGATCAGCTCCTCGACCTGCGCGACTTCGATGCCGAGCTGGTTGGCGATCTCATCCGGCGGTTCGCCGTGCTGCCACAGGTCCCGGGCCCATTCGAGCTCTTCCCGGTTCAGGCGGCCGCCGCGCGACTGCTGCTGCCGCTCGCCACCGGCGCGGCCCTGACGAGGCTGGTTGTCGGACGTGCCATTCCGTCGGCCGGAACCCGAGCGGCGGGAAGCACCGCGGGATGGTCCTTTCTTGCGAGAACGGTCATCGGCTGGATTATTGGGCATGTGCACGCCTCATTCATGAAACACTGTAGCGGATGGCCTGGAGCTTACACCGTACGGCCGAAATTCGCATCGACTACGGTCCGCTCGCGGGCCAGATTCAGGTCCGCGAGTCCGTCGCTTCTTCCTCGCGCTCCTGCCGCTGGTGGGCCCAGAGCCGGGCGTAGGCGCCGCCGGCGGCGAGCAGCTCGCGGTGGGTGCCCTGCTCGACGATGCGGCCCTGGTCGAGCACAATGATGTTGTCGGCATCC
>JAJUFY010000108.1 GCA_029263635.1 Ectothiorhodospiraceae bacterium
CCCCACCGAGCGCAAAAAATGGCCGTAGACGGCGCCGGCCAGCCCGGCGCCGACCGGGCTGGTGAGCAGCGGGAGGAGGAGGGCGGGGGGGGTGGAGCGGACGACCGGCGGGTGCGCCACCTGGTCTTCGCGGAGGGCGGGCAGGATCAGGCCGAACTTGGATTCGCCGATCTTCCAGAGGATTCCGCACACCGCCAGCATCAGCACCACGGCAATGTAGTAATTGATTACCCGGTCGTTGGTGATGCGCTGGACGCGGCGGATGCCAAGCTCGCCGCCGGTCAGCTCCGGCATGGCGAAGAACAGGCTGACCAGAATGATGGGCAGCGCCAGCGTGGTCAGGCTCAGGTAGGCGCCGCGCAGCCGCAGGCAGAGCAGGCCGACCAGCGCGCCCAGCGCGCCGGCCAGCAGGGCGCCGAGCGGGATGGTGACCAGCGGTGTAAGGCCGGCATGCACGTTGATCAGCGCCGAGGCATAGGCGGCGGCGCCGAAGAACAGCGCATGGCCGAAGTTCACCTGGCCCGAATAGCCGGCCAGGAAGTCCCAGCTTGCCGCGAAGGTGGCGAGCAGGCTGGTCATGATCAGGATCCGCAGGATGTACGGATCGTCGGTGAACAGCGGCAGTGCCAGCAGGCCGAGGGCGAACAGCAGCACGATGATCCGGCTCGGCAGCACGAAGACCTCGGTGCGCAGGAAGGTCAGTCCGCGGCGGACAAAGCGCATCACCGTCATCAGCGCTCCTCCTCGAAGGCGATGCCGAACAGGCCTTCCGGCCGGACCACCAGTACCAGCACCATGATCGACAGCGCCACGGCGGACTTCAGGAAGGAGCCGGCCGGCAGCAGGAACACCGTAGAAGTCTCGACATAGCCGATGATCAGGGCGCCGATGACGCTGCCCTTGAGGCTGCCGAGCCCGCCCAGCACCACGATGGCCAGCACCGTGATCAGCGGGTCCAGCCACATCAACGGGTCGACCACGAACAGCGGCGCCACCACCACGCCGGCGATGGCCGCCAGCCCCACCGAGATCCCCATGGTCCACAGCGCGACGTGCCGCACATTCATGCCCATCAGGTTGGCGACCTCGCGATCCTCGGCGGTGGCGCGGATGGCGAGCCCCAGCCGGGTCTTGGCGAGCAGCAGCCATACGCCCACCAGCGTGACGGCGACGATGACCAGGGTCAGCAGCTGCTGGTTGGTCATGCGCACCCCGGCCAGCTGCGAGTAACCGTCGATCAGCGAGGGGATGCTCAGGTAGTGGCCGCCGAAGCCGATGATCATCAGCTCCTGGAAGATGGCGGCGAGGGCGATGGTGCTGATCAGCACGGCTGTTTCATGCTCGCGCACCGGCTCGATCACCAGCCGGTAGCTGAGCAGGCCCAGGATGGTGACCGCGATCACCGCGGCGACGATGGCCAGCCAGGCCGGCCAGCCCCACAGGTGGCCGAGCACGTACACCAGATAGGCGGCCACCATGTAGAAGGCGGTATGGGTGATGTTGACGATGCGGGCGACGCCGAAAATCAGCGAGAACCCTACCGCCAGCAGCGCATAGACGCCGCTGTTGATCAGGCCGGTGATGAGGATGTCCTGGAGCATGGGAGCTGCGCCTTGGTGTGGTCGTACCGGGACGGTGCCAGGCCGAGCCGGCGGAGGAGCGTCCGGATCCCCCGCCGGCCGCCGCTACGCTATTTCCGCTCCGGGAAGCGGAAAGCCTGCATGCCCTCGTACGACACGCCCTGCCAGCCGTTCGGCCAGAACGGAACCTTCTTGCCGTCCTGCCACTGCACGGCCAGCCCGGTGACGAAACCGGGGCCCCAGGTGGGATCGTGGAATTCGTCGAACTTGAGGTTGCCTGCGGCGCTGCGGAAGGTGGTCTTCTCCATGTGGGCAACCAGCTCGTCGGCGTCGATGGTGCCGGTGGCCTCGATCGACTCCCGCAGCAGCATGATGGCGTCGTAGGTCGCTGCCGTGTACGCCGGTGCTTCGCCGAAGCGCTTCTCGAAGGCTTCGATGAAGGGCAGCGTCTCTTCGGTAATGGCGACCGGCGCGTAGGTGTCGAGAGTGGAGATGTAGTTGGCCTGGCCGGCGGTAGCCTGCCAGAAGCCTTCCTTCTGCGCCTCGACGTTGATGCCGAACGGCACGGCGGTGAGCTTCATCTCGCCGACCTGGCGGCCGAGGACGATGCCGACCGGCCCGGACAGCGCGGTGAAGATGATGTCGGTATTGGCGCGGTTGATGGCCGACAGCTCTGCGGTGACGTCGGTGGCGACGGCCGACGGGCGCCAGGTGCCGACCACCTCCATGCCCAGCTTCGGCAGGTTCTGCTGCGCGGCCTGCACGATCGGATCGGCCCAGACGGCGCGTTCGGCGAGTATGGCGACGCGGACCTTGTCGTGCCCGAGCTTGCTGCGCAGTTCCTGGGCGATGGTGCCGAGCACGGCGAAGATCTGCTTGCCGAGGTCGGCCGACTTGGTCGGCGCCACCCGGAACCAGTACTTGTAGCGGTCGTAGTCGTCCTTGACCCGGGTGCCCAGCTCGCCATGGGCCGCACCCACGCCGAGGAAGATCTTCTCGTAGTCCATCGCCACGTCCTGCATGGCGAGTACCGCCTCGCTGCGGAAGCCGCCGATGACGAAGTCGGCCTTGTTGCGGGTGATGGCGCGTTCCATGGCGTTGGTGGCATCGGAGACGCTGAGCATCTCGTTGGATTCCACCTGGATCAGCTCGATCGGCCGCTTTTCCTTGCCGACCTGGATGCCGCCCTTCCCGTTGATCTGGTCGCTCGCCAGTTGGGCGCCGCGCCACTGGTTCTCGCCCTGGATGAAGCCCATGGGGCCGATGATGGCGATCCGGATCGGATCGGCTGCGACGGCGGTACCGCCGATCAGGGCCAGCGCTATCGCCAGCCAGCTTCTGAGAATGGGGGACACACGCGCGACCATCGAAACTCCTCCCTGTGGATCGGTTCCACTCGTTCTTGGTGCGGAAAGTGCAGACCCGCTGCCGGAATTCCCATTACTGAAAGTAGATCGCGCAATGCCGTAGCGCAAGGCGACGGACACGGCAGGGCGCCGGCCTAACTTCCTGTCGGTACTGAAAAGTTCCGCCTCCCGGGGATTTCTTGCCTGTACCCGGCCTGCGATTGCCCGGGCAGCGCTTTCATGAATTGGGAAATCCGGTCGCCATCCATAGCTTTCTCAGAATATTCGGAAGCTCAAAAAATGTTGCGACCACTGATGCGATTGCTGGCCTTGGCGCTGTTCGGTCTGGTCACCGCGGCCAATGCCGGCTATACCGGCTGCCCATCCCATTACGCAGCCGGCTCGGCGCCCGAGTTCATCAACCAGCAGCTGGCCGTCAAAGCCCGCGAGATCTGCTACAGCCAATTCGGCCTCATGCACTCGGGCATCAGCCGCACGCCGCTGTGGGCGGCCGAGCATCTGACCGCCGCCGAGCTGGAGCAGGCCGACACCATCCGCCGCAAGAACGCCTTCCATGCCGATCCGCACCTGCCCGAGGATGAGCAGGCGGAGCTGCGCGATTACGCCCGCTCGGGCTTCGACCGCGGACACATGGTCCCGGCCGGCAACATGCCGACCCCGCAGGCGCAGTACGAGAGCTTCTCGCTGGCCAACATCGTGCCCCAGAATCCCCGCAACAATCAGCGGCTCTGGGCCGGGATCGAAGCGGCCGTGCGGCGCCTGGCAATGGAGCAGGGGGAGCTCTATATCCTGACCGGCCCCCTGTTCCTCGGCGCCGAGCTGCAGCGGGTCGGCGGCCGGGTGCTGGTGCCCACCCATATCTACAAGCTGGTCTACGATCCAAAGCAGCAGCGGGCCGCCGCCTATCTGGTCGAGAACATCGCGACCGATGCCTATCGGGTGGTGACCGTGGAGGAACTGGAGCGGCTGGCCGGCATCACCTTTCTGCCGGGGCTGCCGGCGGCGGTCAAAGCCCTCAAGCTGGAGCTGCCGGCACCGCGCCGGCGTGGCTAGGAAGAGATCCCATGGAAACGATACGTCCGTTCGAGAACGAAGCCGAGTCGCTGCAGATCGACGAGCTGACGATCGAGAACCGCCTCGACCGCATCGCCATCTACGGCAACATCGAAATCACCCGCGACAAGCGCGGCCTGGAACGCGCCCGCCAGCTGCAGCGGCTGCTCGATGACACCGTGCGGGCGCTGGAGGCCGAGGACCTGCCGGAGACGGTGCAAACCATCCCGCCAGACAAGGTGCCGAACCCGTTCGGATAGGCCCGCAACGAAAAAAGCCCAGGTCGTCGGACCTGGGCTTTTTTGTGCTTGGCTCCCCGGGACGGGCTCGAACCGCCGACCCGGTGATTAACAGTCACCTGCTCTACCGACTGAGCTACCGGGGAGTAGTCGTTGCGAGGCCGCTATTCTACCGTTTTAGCGCAGAGCGTCAACCGGGCCGCTACGCCTTCTGATGCGGACTGGGGCAAAGATCACGATCCTAAGCCTGCCCGGCTCGGAGAGCGCGGTCAGTGCCTGTTCCGGCAGGCGTGGGACAGCGAGTCGCGCAGCTCGGGTTGCAAATGAAAAACGGGCGCCGGATGGCGCCCGTCGGCGAATGTGATCGAGTGGGGCTGCTTACGCCAGCGCCTGCTCGATCCGGTCCATGGCCTTCTCCAGGTTGGCCATGCTGGTGGCGTAGGAGATCCGGGCGTAGCCCTCCAAGCCGAAGGCGGAACCCGGCACCAGCGCCACGCCGGCCTTGATCAGGTGGTCGGCGAAGGCCAGGTCGTTTTCCAGGCCGAGGTTCTTGATTGCCTGCTCGACGTTGGGGAAGGCGTAGAAGGTGCCCTGTGCCGGCAGGCAGCTGACGCCCCGCATCTTGTTGAGCCGGCCGACCACGTAGTCATGCCGTTCCTTGAAAGCCTTGAGCATGGGCTTGATCACGCCCTGGTCGCCGTTCAGCGCCTCGACCGCCGCCGCCTGGGCCACGGAGACCGGGTTCGAGGTGCTCTGGCCCTGGATCTTGCTCATGGCGGCAATGACCTGCTGCGGGCCGGCGGCGTAGCCGATGCGCCAGCCGGTCATGGCATAGGCCTTGGAGACCCCGTTGACGACGATGGTGCGGTCCTTGAGCTCCGGGCAGGCGTTGACGATGTTTACGAACGGCTCGTCCGTCCAGAGGATGTGCTCGTAGATGTCGTCGGTGACGATCAGGATCTGCGGATGCCGCAGCAGCACCTCGCCCAGCGCCGCCAGCTCGGCCCTGGTATAGGCCACGCCGGTCGGGTTGGAGGGGCTGTTGAGCATGAACAGCTTGCTGCGCGGGGTGATCGCCGCTTCCAGCTGTTCGGGGGTGATCTTGAAACCCTGCTCCTGGCCGGCCGTGATGACCACCGGCTTGGCGTCGCACAGCATGGCCATGTCGGTGTAGGACACCCAGTAGGGCGCCGGGACGATGATCTCGTCGCCGCTGTCCAGCACGGCGGCCATGATGTTGTAGAGCGAGTGCTTGGCGCCGACCGACACCAGGATCTGCTTGAGATCGTAGTCGAGGTCGTTCTCGCGCTGGAACTTGGCCTGAATGGCCTTCTTCAGGGCCGGTGTGCCGTCGACCGCGGTGTACTTGGTCTGGCCGTCCTGGATCGCTTTGATCGCTGCTGCCTTGATATGCTCGGGTGTGTCGAAGTCAGGCTCGCCCGCGCCCAGGCCGATGATGTCCTGGCCAGCGGCCTTAAGCTCTGCGGCCTTGGCGGTGACCGCCAGCGTGGGGGAGGGCTTGATCCGCTGAACCCGGTTCGCCAACTGAATGTCCAAAGTAGGCCTCCTGTCGTCTTTTCGCGCCGGCCCGCTTGACCGGGCGCATATCATACGGGAAACCCTTTGGCCGCAAAAACCATGTCTGAACGCTTTGAACTGAAGTCCGCCTACCAGCCGTCCGGCGACCAGCCGACCGCTATCGCCACGCTGGCTGATGGCCTGCAGCGCGGCCTGGTCCACCAGATCCTGCTGGGGGTCACCGGTTCCGGCAAGACCTTCACCATGGCCAACATCATCGAGCGGCTGCAGCGGCCGGCGCTGGTGCTGGCGCACAACAAGACGCTGGCCGCGCAGCTGTACGGCGAGATGAAGGAGTTCTTTCCCAACAACCGGGTGGAGTATTTCGTCTCGTACTACGACTACTACCAGCCCGAGGCCTACGTGCCGGCCTCGGACACCTTCATCGAGAAGGACGCCTCGGTGAACGCGCACATCGAGCAGATGCGGCTGTCGGCCACCAAGGCCATCCTCGAGCGGCGCGACACCATCATCGTCGCCTCGGTGTCGTCGATCTACGGCCTGGGCGATCCCGAGCAGTACATGAGCATGATCCTGCACCTGGTGCGGGGCGATAAGGTCGACCAGCGCTTCATCCTGCGTCGGCTCGCCGAGCTGCAGTACACCCGCAACGACACCGAGCTGGCGCGCGGTACCTACCGCGCCCGCGGCGAGGTCATCGACATCTTCCCGGCCGACTCCGAGACCGAGGCGGTGCGGGTCGAGCTGTTCGACGACGAGGTGGAGTCGCTGAGCTATTTCGATCCGCTCACCGGCGAGGTGCTGCGGCGGGTGCCGCGGCTGACCATCTACCCGAAGACCCACTACGTCACGCCGCGCGCCACCATCCTCGACGCCATCGAGCAGATCAAGCAGGAGCTCAAGGAACGGCTGGCCGAACTGCGGGAGCAGAACCGGCTGGTGGAAGCGCAGCGCCTGGAGCAGCGGGTAACCTTCGATGTCGAGATGATGCTGGAGCTCGGCTATTGCAGCGGCATCGAGAATTACTCGCGCTATCTGTCCGGCCGCGGGCCGGGCGAGCCGCCGCCGACGCTGTTCGACTACCTGCCGAAGGACGCGATCATCTTTATCGATGAGTCGCACGTCACCGTGCCGCAGATCGGCGGCATGTACCGCGGCGACCGGGCGCGCAAGGAGACGCTGGTCGAGTACGGGTTCCGGTTGCCGTCGGCGCTGGATAACCGGCCGCTGAAGTTCGAGGAATTCGAGGAGCGCGCTCCGCAGCGGATCTACGTGTCGGCGACCCCCGGCCCTTACGAGCTGGAGCACGCCAAGGTGGTGGCAGAGCAGGTGGTGCGGCCGACCGGCCTGGTCGACCCGGAGGTGGAGGTCCGGCCGGCACGCACCCAGGTCGACGACCTGCTCTCGGAGATCCGGGTGCGGGTGGAGCGCAATGAGCGGGTGCTGGTGACCACGCTGACCAAGCGCATGGCCGAGGACCTGACAGAATACCTGCACGAGC
>JAJUFY010000444.1 GCA_029263635.1 Ectothiorhodospiraceae bacterium
CTCTACGAGCCGGCCGCCTTCCTCCCAGAGGCGGATCTGTTCCTCCTGCTGCTGGCTGAGAAAGATCCCGGCTTCCCGCAGGCTCTCCATGCCGCGTGTCGGCGAGGACATGGCGCGGCCTACCATCTCGGCGGCGCCTGCCAGGTCACGGCCCAGCACCTCGGCCAGGTCCTGGCTGACCCTCAAGGTCCGCTCGAAGATCTCCGGCCCGATCTCCGTGCGCGTGAGCGTCCGCGCGATCACGCTCCGGGCCTGGCCCAGGTCGCCCTGCGTATCGCGAGCCAGTGAAACCGCCATGCGTTCCAGCTCGGCCGCTGTCTGGCCGGACGCATGTCCGGTCGCCCTCAGCACTGCCTGCAGCCGCAGCTGCTGCCGCTCGGCCGCCTCACCGGCACTTATCAACCCGCGCGCCGCCATACTCGCCGCGCCCAGGCCTGCTGCCGCAACCAGCCCCGCCGGCCCTACGGCCCGCAGCACGCCTCCAAGCGGTCCGGCTGAAGCAGCCAGCCCTTCGACCTGAAGCCGCATTTCACCGGTCGTAGCATTCACCGCGCGCAGCGCCGGGTTGACGGGCTCCACCGAGCGGCGGAGCCGCGTCATCGCCCGCTCGCCGGCATCGCCCAGGCTCCGGAAACGGCCCTCGAGTGCCTGGCCGCCGGTAGCGGCATATTCCAGTTCGACGCGGCGCCGGGTCATGGGCTCAGCTCCACTTTTGCTCCAGCTCCTGGTCCTGCCGGGCCAGCTGCCGGCCGAACTCGGACGTCAGGCGCCTTTCACCGCTCTGATACGCGCGCTGCACGTCAAGCCGCTTGCCCAGCTTCACCTCGCGCAGCAGGACATAGAGCACCCGCGGCCGGCGCCCCTTCGTCACCAGCAGCGCCCGATCCTTGGCGATCGGGATGAACTGCAGGGCCAGACCAGATTCTTTCGGCGTTGCCCGGCGTGCGCCACCTCTGCCGGAACCTTCACCGCTGCGGAGTGGGGCCTCGGAGGTCGGCACCGCCAGCCAGCGGCCGCCGCGTGCCCGGATCGTTACCCCCTGGTCATAGAGCGCCAACAGGTCGACTTCGCCTCCCGGCCGGCGGTAGCGGGCGCGGCTATAGACCGTCGCCGCCGCATCGAGCGCCTGACCGCGCTTCGGCTTGCTCCTGTAGCGCACGGTGTCTTCAAAGGCGGCGCCGGACAGGCGGGACTTGCGCTCCCCGAAGTTGCGGCGGATCTGGGAACGAAGCATCCGGCGGGCCTGACCGGCCGCGGCGCGCACCGCGCGCGTCGCCGCTCGCGCGATCGCGCGCTCCTCGTCCTTCAGCATCGCCCGCAGATCACCGCGCAGGGCCACCTTAAGTTCCATCGGCCTGCCTTCTCTTCTCGAGCCCCGCCAACAGCCCGACCTCGATCGACGGCAGCAAGGCCGCCAGGCTGGATCGTGCAGCGCCCATCGCTTCGCCCAGCTGCAGCAGGGCCGGCAGATCGAGGCCCGCGATGCCGCCCGAGCCGAGACGCAGCTGACCCTGCCCGGCCAGCGCCACCTGCCAGGCCATCTCGCCCTCCAGGGTCAGCGGTCGTCGCGTTCGGTAGGGGCAGCCGGCGCCTTCTCCTTCCGGGCCTTCTTTGGCATCTCCTCCGGACGAGCGGGCGCAGGCACTTCCGAGGTCTCGGCAGGCTTGGCAGTAGTCGGGGCCGCCTCCCCAGTGCCA
>JAJUFY010000014.1 GCA_029263635.1 Ectothiorhodospiraceae bacterium
GCATCGGCGTTGCTGTCCAGTGCGCCAGGATGTCGCGCAGCGCATTGCCGGCGGCCAGCTTGAGGCCGTCCGTCATGAGGCGCATGCCGAGCAGGAAGAGCCCGATGCCACCGGCGAAGGAAAGTAGGCTGGCTGATGTCACGGCAGCACGATTACCCCAGAGATGACGGCTTCGACGCCAGGTGTGGTTCACGGTCGCCAGGCGAACCAGTCCGTGGGAGGCGTGCCACACCGCTGGGTATGATCTTCGCCGATCCGGCCAGCAAAGAAAAAGAGGGGCCGTGACCGCCGCGCGGCGGCGACGTCAAGGAGCGGAGGTTAGAAACGCTCAGGCAGGTAGGCGCGCAGCTGATCTGCGCGCATCTTGCTCAAATCCTTGGACAATTCCAGGGTGACCCGAGCCCGGGTGTTGTCGTCGAACTCATCGCGGAGGATGCCCAGGAACTGCGGCCCGGCAGCCACCACAAGCCGCTCGTAGCGCTTGTCGAGGGCGCCGCGGCGCAGGTAGTCCGCCACTTGCTTGGCAAAGCGGTGGGCCAGCTCCCGCTCGTGTGATCGAGGCGGCTCGTAGTCGCTGCTCTGATGGTAGCTGTTGGCGCCCAGTTCCAGCCGCCGGGTCTGTTCTTCGGAGTAGAGATCGCCTTCATGCAGGCGCCCTTGGCTGTCGGTGAAATCGGTCATCTCCACCAGCGGGCCGATCCTCGACTCGGCTCGGAATACTCGTGCGCGCGCAGAATCCGCCACCACGATCCAGGCTGCATCCATGCGACTTCCTCCCTGTCGGCTGGTTTACCGTTTGCTTATGAAGAGATGGCGCCGTCCTCTGCAAAGGCAAAGCACAGGTTGGAATTGGCGAACGGGCCTGGAGCGGCAATGCCTACATGCCCATGTAGCGCCCGGTCCGGTGATTGACGGCAATCACCAGATTCAGCGCCAGTGCGCCGACGATGGAGAGCGCGACGCTGAGCGGATCGCGGACGAACACGCCGGCGGCGAGGATCAGCATGTCGGCTCCACCCTGCACCACGCCGGCGCGCCAGCCGCGGGTGTTCTGCAGGTGGATGGCGACGACGCCGAGTCCGCCCAGGCTGGCCTTGTGGCGGATCAGGATCAGCAGTCCGATGCCGAACAGAAAGCCGCCCATGACTGCGGCAAATCCGCGGTTGAGCGATTCCAGGCTGACCAGGGCAGGCAGCAGGGCGGTATAGACCGACAGCAGGCCGACGGCGAGGAAGGTCTTGATGGTGAAGGCCAGGCCCAGGGCCCGGATGGCGAGCGCATAGAACGGCAGGTTGACGGCGAACACCACGGCCCCGATCGGCCAGCCGGACAGATAATGAATCAGGAAGGCGATCCCTACGGTCCCGCCGGTCAGCAGTCCGGCATGCTGGAACAGCAGCACGGCAAAGGCGACGAACAGCGGCGCCACCAGCAGTGCCTGGGCATCATCGAAGGGGCTATGCGGAATGGTATTGACGCTGTGCATGGATCGGTTTCGTCATGGGAGCGAAGGCGCACGATTCTCCCATGCCAGCCGGCTCGGGTGTGAGGCTGGCGGAGTGCCGGCGACTCCGCCATTCACTTGCCCGACCGGAAACTGCCTGCCAAGGCCGTGACGGCGGGCCAGGACCTTGCCCGCCGACACGGCCGCATGCCAGGCAGGTTTACAGCGACTCTGTGCGGCCGGCCAGATGGGGGGTGCCTGCCCGTTCCGGCCAGCCGCCGGCAAGGGCTTTGTAAAGGGCGACCAGCAGTGTGGCGGAACGGGTCTGGCTGACGGCCAGGCGGTCCTGCAGCTCCAGCTGGGCGCGTTCGGCGTCGAGTACCTGGAGGAAGTCCGCCCGGCCCAGCTCGTAGCGGCGGCGTGCCAGCCGTGAGGCTTCCGCCGCCGCCGCGGCTGCATCCTGCAGGTGGGCATGCTCGCGCTGAGCGCGCGCGTAGCGGACCATGGCGGTTTCCGTTTCTTCCAGGGCGCGCAGCACGGTCTGACGGTACTGGGCCAGGCTGGCGTCGACATCGGCCTCGGCGGCAGCAATGCGGGCACGAACCTGGCCGACCTGCAGGAACGTCCAGTCCACCCCTAGTGCCAGCAGCCGGGTTTCGCTGTTGCGACCGAACAGGTCGCCCGGATCCGCTGCCTGGGTGCCGAGCAGGCCGGTCAGCGCGAAGCGGGGGTAGAGGTCGGCGGTGGCGATGCCGACCCGCGCGGTGGCCGCCGCGATGCGCCGTTCCGCAGCCACGATATCGGGCCGCCGCCGCAGCAGCTCGGCGGGGAGGCCGGTGGCGACGGTGGCCGGAAGCGCAGGCAGGGGACGGGCGGCTTCGAGCTCGACCACCAGGGCACCGGGCTCCCGGCCGGTCAGCACGCTGAGACGATGCGTCGTCGCCGCAATCTCGCCTTCCAGGATCGGCAGGCGGGAGAGGGTGGCTTCCAGCTGGGCCCTGGCACGAGCGGCATCCAGCGTGGTGCCGCGGCCGGCGGCGAGCCGTCGCTCCACCAGCGCGAGCGAGTCGGCCTGAATGGCGGCGTTGGCGCGGGCGACCCGCAGCTGTTCCTGCAGGCCGCGCAGCTCGAAATAGCCGGCTACCAGGTCCGCCACCACGACCACCTGCAGGGCGGCCAGATCGGCGCCCACCGCCATGGCTTCCGCCTGCTGGGCCCGAATGCTGCGGCGTACCCGCCCGAACAGATCCAGTTCCCAGAGCACGTTGACGCCGGCGGCGTAGGTTTCGCCTTCGCGGTCGCGGCGGCTGATGCCGGGAGCCTGGTCGGCGCTCAGCTGCTGATAGCCGGCCTCGGCGCTGCCGGTTACGGTCGGCAGCCGGTCGGCCTTGCTGCCGCGCAGCAGTGCCTGGGCACGCTCATAACGGGCCAGCGCGACGTGCAGCGTGTTGTTGGCGGCCAGGGCGTCCTCGACCAGCCGCGTCAGCAGCGGGTCGTCGAACCGGCGCCAGAATTCGGGATCCGGCGTGCTGCTGCTGAACAGCGGTGCATCGGCGCGGAGATAGCCGGCCGGAGCCGTGTCGGCAGGCTGCCGATAGTCCGGCCCGACGGCGCACGCCGAGAGCAATAGCGTGCCGACTAGCATGAAGAGCTTACGCATCGACTGCATTCTCCAGTTTGCCGGCGGATGCGGCCGCGGACGCGCGGCCGAAGCGGCGCGCCATCAGCCGCAGCGCGGCGTAGAAGACCGGCGTGAAGAACAGCCCGAACAGGGTGAGTCCGATCATGCCGGCGAATACCACCACGCCGGTGGCGTTGCGGATCTCGGCGCCGGCGCCGGAAGCCAGCACCAGCGGCACCACGCCGGCGATGAAGGCGACCGAGGTCATCAGGATCGGCCGCAGCCGCAGCCGGCAGGCCTCCAGAGTGGCCTGGACGGTGTCCATGCCCCGGCGTTCCAGATCGCGCGCGAACTCGACGATGAGGATGGCGTTCTTGCAGGCCAGTCCCATCAGCACCACCAGGCCGATCTGCACGAAGATGTTGTTGTCGCCGCCGCTGAGCCAGACGCCGAACAGCGCCGGCAGCACGCACAGCGGCACGATCAGGATCACCGCCAGCGGCACCAGCCAGCTCTCGTAGAGTGCCGCCAGCACCAGGAACACCAGCAGCACCGCCAGCGGGAAGACCACCAGGCTGGCACGGCCCTCGTTGACCTGCTGGAAGCTCAGGTCGGTCCATTCGAAGTTCATGCCGCTGGGCAGCACCTGCGGCGCCAGCGCCGCGATGACCGCCAGCGCCTGGTCGGAAGACAGCAGCCGCGGATCGGCTTCGCCCATCAGGTCGGCGGCCGGGTAGCCGTTATAACGGATCGCCGGGTCCGGTCCGTATGTGTGGCTGACCGACACCACGCTGCCGATGGGCACCAGCTCGCCGTTGATGGCGCGGGTGCGCAGCGCCGTGATGTCCTCGATCTCGCGGCGGAAGGCGGCGTCGGCCTGGGCGATGACCTGGTAGGTGCGGCCGAAGCGGTTGAAGTCGTTGATGTAGGCTGAGCCCAGGTACACCTGCAGGGTGGTGAAGATGTCAGTGAGGTCCAGCCCCTGCGCCTTGGCGCGGGCGCGGTCCACCTGGGCATCCAGCTGCGGCACGTTCACCTGGAAGGAGGAGAACGGGTAGCCCATGCCGGGTACTTGGCTGACGGCGCCCGACAGCGCCTGCACGGCGCTGTCGAGCTCGGCGTAGCCCAGCCCGGCACGATCCTGCACGTACAGCGCATAGCCGGAGCCGGTGCCGATGCCGAGGATGGCGGGCGGCATGATGGCGAAGCTGAAGCCTTCCTTGATCTCCGCGAGCCGGGCGTTCAGCTCGGCGGTGATCTCGGCGGCATCGCGCTTGCGGCGGTCGAAGTCGTCCAGGCCGAAGAAGATGGTGCCGGTGTTGGGCGTGTTGGTGAACTGCAGGGGGTTCAGTCCCGGGAAGGCGACCGCATTGGTGACGCCGTCGACTTCCAGCGCGATCTCGCTCACCCGGCGTACCATCGCTTCGGTGCGGTCCAGCGAAGCGCCGGCCGGCAGCTGCACGCCGCCGATCAGGTAGAGCTTGTCCTGGGTCGGCACGAAGCCGCCAGGCACCACCCGGAACATGACACCAGTCATCAGCAGCAGCAGAACGTACAGGCCGAACACCAGGCCGCGCCGGCCGAGAATGCGCGAGACCGTGCGCTGGTAGCCCTCCGAGCCGCGGGCGAAGGCGCGGTTGAACGGCCGGAACAGCCAGCCGAGCAGTTTGTCGATCAGGCGGGTCGGAGCATCCGGCGCCGCGCCGAGCGGTTTGAGCAGCACCGCCGCCAGCGCCGGCGACAGGGTCAGTGAGTTGATGCCCGAGATCACCGCCGAGATGGCGATGGTGACGGCGAATTGCCGGTAGAACTGGCCGGTGACGCCGCTCAGGAACGCCATTGGCACGAACACCGCGCACAGCACCAGCGAGATGGCGACGATGGGTCCGCTCACCTCGCGCATGGCCTGATGCGCGGCGGCCAGCGGCTTGAGGCCTTCCTCGATGTTGCGCTCGACGTTCTCGACCACGACGATGGCGTCGTCGACGACGATGCCGATGGCGAGCACCAGCCCGAACAGCGTCAGGGTGTTGATCGAGAAGCCGAGCAGGTACAGGACGGCGAAGGTGCCGACGATGGACACCGGCACCGCCAGCAGCGGGATGATGGACGCCCGCCAGGTCTGCAGGAACAGCACCACCACCAGTACCACCAGCAGCACCGCTTCCAGCAGGGTCTTGATCACGGCGGCGATGGAGTCCTGGATGAACACGGTCGGGTCGTACGGCACCTCGTAGCTCACGCCAGGCGGGAAGCGGCTCGAGAGCTCCTCCATCTTGGCACGGACCGCCTGGGAAACTTCGAGAGTGTTCGAGCCCGGTGCCTGGAAGATGCCGATGCCGACAGCCTGCTGGTTGTTGAGCAGCGAGCGCATGGCGTAATCGGCGGCGCCGAGCTCCAGCCGGGCGATGTCGCCGAGCCGGGTGACGCGGCCGTCGGCATCGGCCCTGAGCACGATCTCGCTGAACTCTTCTTCGGTCACCAGCCGGCCCTGGGCATTGATCGGGATCAGGAAGTCGGCCGCTTCCGGGGTCGGCGGCGCCCCGAGCTGACCGGCCGACACCTGTACGTTCTGCTCGCGCACGGCCTGGACGATGTCGCTTGCCGTGATGCCGCGGGCCGCGGCCTTGTTGGGATCGATCCAGATGCGCATGGCATAGGCGCCGGCACCAAACACCATGGCGTCGCCGACACCCGGCAGCCGGGCGAGCTCGTCCCGCACCCGCAGGGTGGCGTAGTTGCTCAGGTAGAGGCTGTCGTAGCTGCCGTCGGGCGAGAGCAGGTGCACCACCATGGTCAGGTTGGGCGACTGCTTCTGGGTCGTCACGCCCTGGCGGCGGACGTCCTCCGGCAGCCTTGCCAGCGCCTGGTTGACCCGGTTCTGTACCTGCACCTGGGCCTGGTCCGGGTCGGTGCCCGGCTGGAAGGTGACGGTCAGCGCCAGTACGCCGTCGCTGCCGGCGACGGACTTCATGTACATCATCCCCTCGACGCCGTTGATGGCCTCTTCCAGCGGCGAGGCGACCGTTTCGGCAATGACGTTCGGGCTGGCGCCCGGGTAGACGGCGCGGACCATGACGCTGGGCGGCACCACGTCCGGGTATTCGCTTACCGGCAGCAGCGGGATGGTCACCGCACCGGCGAGGAAGATCACGATCGACAGCACGGCCGCGAAAATCGGCCGATCGACGAAAAACTTCGAAAAATTCATGCAAAGGCTCCGACACGGAGGCGGTAAGACGCCGGCAACCAGCCGGTTGGATGCGGCGGCTGCGGCTTGCCGCCGAGGCAGGGATCAGGCGTCCAGCGGCTTGTAGTCGGCGATGTCGGCCTCGATGCCGAGCCGGGCCATCATCTCCTGCGGGCTGAACCCGCTCTCGGCATGAGCCTTCATCACGACGGCGCGGGCCGCATCGATGGCGGCCTGGCTTTCCCATTCGGCCACTGTGACGATGTTGAAGCGGCCGGGGCCCGACACCTGTTCCAGCAGCGCATCCCGGATAAAGCCGGGCTGGCGGCGCAGGATCTCGTGCGTTGCGCGTACCTTCTGCAGAAACTCAGCGCGGGCGGTTTGCGGCACGACAAACTTATCAATGCGGACGATCGTTGTTTTCTCTGGCATGGCTACTCCCTGCCGATAAATGGTGTGGAAACTGCGGGGTGCTTCTGGCCGGCTCCGTCCCTTTTTCATTTGCTGCCTGCCCTGCGCCGTCACTGGGTCGACAGTGCAGCCGCCACCATGGCGGCCGGTTCGGTCTGCACCGGCATGCCCGGGAAGAACACCCGCTGGACGCCGTTGACGATCACCCGGTCGCCCGGCGCCAGGCCCGACTCGATCACCCGCAGGCCGTCCACCTTGCGCCCCAGAACCACGTCCTTGCGCACGGCGCGGCCGTCGGCGTCGACCACGTAGACGTACTTGCGGTCCTGATCGGTGAGGACGGCCTTGTCGTCGATCAGCAGGGCAGGGAAGGAATCGCTGCCAAGCAGCTGTACGCGCGCGTACATGCCGGGCGTGAACAGCCGGTCGGTGTTGTCGAGCAGGGCTCGGACGTGCATGGTGCCGGTGGCGGGGTCGAGCCGGTTGTCGACGAAATCCACCACGCCCATGTAGGGATAGCGTGTGTCGATGGCCAGGCCGACCCGGACCGGAGTGCCGCCGTTGCGGGTGCCCGGCCGCTTGCCGGCGCGCGCCAGCGCCTCGTAACGCAGGAAGTCATCCTCGTCCGGGAAGAAGTGCACGTGCACCTGATCGAGCGAGACCACCGTGGTAAGCAGGGTGGCGTCGCCCTGGCTCGTCACCAGATTGCCCACGGTGACCAGTGCCCGGCCGGTGCGGCCTGCAATCGGGGCACGGACTTCGGTGAAATCGAGATTCAGGCGGGCGGCGTCGACGGCGGCCTGCGCGGCCTGCACGTCGGCTGCAGCCTGCGCGGCAGCGGCCTTGCGCTGGTCCCGCTCTTCCACCGAGATGCCGGCCGCCTGGACCAGTTGCTCGGCCCGAGCCAGCTCGCTCCGGGCCAGCTCAGCCCTGGCGCGGGCCCGGGCCAGATCGGCCTCGGCACGGGCCAGGGCGGCGCGATACGGCCGCTGATCGATGACGAACAGGACGGCGCCTTTCTCGACTTCCTCGCCTTCCAGGTAGTTGATGCGCTCGATATAGCCATCGACCCGTGGCCTTACCTCTACCGACTCCACGGCTTCGATGCGACCGGTAAAGCTGTCCCAGAGACTGACTTCCCGCATCACGACTTCGGCGACGCCGACTACCGGCGGTGGTGGCTGCTCGGCGAGTTCTGCCCTGCTCTCGCAGCCTGGCAGGACGGCCAGGGCACGCAGCGCGGTCGCGGCCCCGGACAGAACGTTGAACCTCGTATGCATCGTCATTCCCCCGATTGACTGACCTCTTGTCGATCCGGCAAGGGTCGATTCGACACAGCCCGCGGCACTGCCCTATCGGTGGCGGCCGAAGGGGACCGGGAGGCCCGTCCTTGTCCTCCCGGCCCGGGTGCCGCCAGCGGCGGCCGGCTGGGCTTCCTTGCTTGTCGGAGGCGACACGATAGATCTGGAAGATCCAATTGATTAGTCTGCTGTCGAGGGAAAAACTGTTTCGCAGGTGGGACAGTCGCACCGGGTCTTCCCACCGTCACCGGGACGTGCCATGCAGCAGGATCTGAACGAGACACTGATATTCGCGAAAGTCGCCGAGCAGGGAAGCTTCACCGCCGCAGCACGCATGCTCGGCCTGCCGAAAACCACGGTGAGCCGAAAGGTGCGGGATCTGGAAAAGCGCCTGGGCGTGCGGCTGCTGAACCGGACTACCCGCAAGCTCAGCCTGACCGAAGCCGGGGCCACCTACTTCGAATACAGCAGCCGGATTGCGCAGGACCTGGCCGATGCCGAGTCGGCGGTGCAGCAGCTGGAGGGCAGCCCGCGCGGCTGGCTGCGGGTGACAGCGCCTTATATGTTCTGCACGGGAATGTTGTCGGACCTGGTGCGGGATTTCCGGCAGCGCTACCCGGAAGTGCGGGTCGAGCTGGTTCTGTCGAACGACCGGCTCGATCTGGTCGCCGACGGTATCGATGTGGCGATCCGCTCCGGCAGCCTGCCCGATTCGACGCTGGTGGCGCGCCCGCTGATCAGATTCAGCTCCTTCGTCTATGCCAGCGACAGCTACCTCGCGCGCTATGGCGAGCCCCGTACGCCGGCGGATCTGCAGTTCCACCACGTGCTGGCCAAGCCCAGCGAGCGGCGCAGTAACCGCCATATCTGGCAGCTGCGCAACGGAGCACGGATCGAGGATGTGCCCGTGCAGCCGGTCGCCGTCGCCAACGATCCCTTCGCCTTGCGGTCGCTGCTGACCAGTGGCCAGGGGATCATGCTGGTCGGTGAATTGAGCGTGCAGAAGGAGGTCCAGCAGGGCTTGGTGCGCCGGATCCTGCCGGGGTGGGCCGGTCCCGACATCGAACTGTCGGCGGTGTTCACCGGCGGCGGCGCAATCTCGCCCAAGGTGCGGGCTTTCCTGGATTTCCTGGTCGAGCGCTTCCGCCACGACAGCCTGATGTGCGTGGAGTCCCGGGCCCTGGAGCAGGAGCAGGCCTCGACCCTGCTGGCTTCGGCCTGACCGCTCTTTCAGTCGGGCAAGACATCTGCGCCCGGGCAACGGCCTGCCGGGCTTGACCTCAACTTTGGTTTAGGTCTTAGCCTTCCTCTCGTTCGCTGATCGAGAGTTATCCGCAGGGAGGGAGGCAATGTCGAAGGCGGTGGTGTTCGACGAGTACGGACCGCCGGAAGTGATGCGGGTGGTGGAGCGACTGCCGCCCTGGCCGGGGCGCGGGCAGGTGCGGGTCAGGATACTGGCCGCCGGGGTGCAGCCGATCGACCTTGCCGCCCGCAGCGGCTGGAATGCCAGGCGGCGCAGAGCCGCCCGGCCGCCCTTGCCGCAGACCCTGGGCAGCGAGTTCTCCGGAGTCGTCGACGCGGTCGGGGAGGATGTCGAAGGCTTTGCCCTGGGCGACGCCGTGCTGGGCTGGACAATGACCGCGGCCTATGCCGAGCATGTGGTGGTCGGCGCTGAGCAGCTTGCGCACAAGCCGGCGGCCGTGGGCTGGTATCCGGCGGCGGTGCTGCCGGTCTCCGGGCAGACCGCCTATGCCGTACTGCAGGCGCTGGACATAGGGCCGGACGACACGCTGCTGGTCCTGGCCGGCGCGGCGGGCATTGGCAATTTTGCGGTGCAACTCGGGCGGCTGCGGGGCGCCACCGTGGTTGCCACAGACAGCGAGGCCAACCTCGACTACCTGCGTTCGCTGGGCGCGGTTCCGGTCGCTGATGGCCCGTGGCTGGCGCGGCGCATTGGTAGCGCCGCACCGCAGGGCATCACCGCCGCACTGGATGCCGCCGGCGGCCAGGCGCTGGATGTCGCGATCGAGCTGGTTCGCGACCGGCATAGGATCGCGACGCTGGTGGATGCCCACCGCGCCGAGGAGCTGGGCATGCTGGCCGTCCGCAGCCGGCCGAGCGCCGAGCGGATGCGCGAGCTGCTGTCGTTGCACGCCGAGGGCCGCCTGCAGGTCCATATTTCCCATGCCTTTCCGCTGGAAAAGGCCGTCGACGCCCACCGCCTGCTGGAGACGCGCCGGGTGCGCGGCAAGGTCGTGCTGGCGGTGGATCCGTAATTCCCGGCTTTGGGAACCGGCGCGGCGTACGCCGCGCCGGAGGCGCTCAGGCGCCGTCGCGCATCGGCTGCAGCGCGGTCGCCCACTTGAACAGTTCGTCCAGCATGGTCTGGGCCGAATCGTCGATCAGCTCGTTGGAGCGGAAGTTTCCTGCCTCGTCGAGCTGCTGCGCCACCATCGGCACCGCGACGCCTTCCACCATGGGCATCATCTTCAGCGTCGTGACCAGCTGCTTCTCCAGCTGCACCGCCCGCATGCCGCCCGACACGCCGCCGTAGCTGACGAAGCCGCAGGGCTTGTAGTTCCACTCCTTGTAGACGTAGTTGAGGGCGTTCACGAACGAGGGCGGCGGCCCGTAGTTGTACTCCGGCGTGACGAAGACATAGGCATCGGCTGCCGCCACGCTCGCTGCCCAGGCGCGGGTGTGGGCGTGCTCGTATTTCTGCGTGCGCGGGTGATGCGGCTCGTCGTACACCGGCAGCGCGAACTCGGCCAGATCGATCAGCCGGGCATCGAACTTGCCGTGACGGACGGCGAAGTCGTGAAACCAGCGGGCCACCGAAGGGCCGACCCGACCCGGGCGGGTGCTGCAGATAATGGTATGTAGCTTCAACAACGCGGGTACTCCTGTGCCAATTAGGGGCTTGTCGGAAACGGATATCGGCAGCCGGCGATGCGGGAAACGCGCATGAGCCGGAGCGCGCCAGCGGTGTCGGCGCGTCGGGCATCGGCTACGCGGCAGGGCGGATTCGCGCGGCTGCGTAGGGACCGGACCAATGGCGGAAGAGCAGGAAAGATAACAGATATGCCGCCTTCTGGCCGGGAGCCGTTCTGGTTTTATACTGCAGGGATCGGGTGCGGGCAGGGGACAGGCTGTCCGGGCCGCCAAGCAAGGGAAACTGATGAACCCAGATATCCAAAGCCTTGTCGCCACCATTTACCGGACCGAGTCGCGACGGGTGCTGGCGACCCTGATCCGGCTGCTGGGCGATTTCGAACTGGCCGAAGAGGCCCTGCACGATGCTTTCGCTGCCGCCGTTCAGCAGTGGCCGCGGGAAGGGGTGCCGGCCAATCCGCGGGCGTGGCTGGTATCGACCGGGCGCTTCAAGGCCATCGACAGTATCCGCCGGCGAGCTCGCTTCGATAGCGTGCTGGCCGAGCTCGCGAATACGCTGGAGAGCGAGGTGGCAGGCCCGGATGCAGCCGCCGAGGAAGTGGTCGAAGACGACCGGTTGCGGCTGATCTTCACCTGCTGCCATCCAGCCCTGTCCGGCGATGCGCAGATTGCGCTGACCCTGCGCGAAGTCTGCGGCCTCACCACCGAAGAGATCGCCCGGGCTTTCCTGGTATCGCCGACCACCGTCGCCCAGCGCATCGTCCGCGCCAAGGCCAAGATTCGCGACGCCCGCATCCCGTATCAGGTGCCGGGCCGGGCCGAGCTGCCGGAGCGGCTCGGTCCGGTGTTGCAGACCATCTACCTGGTGTTCAACGAAGGCTATCTGGCATCGTCCGGCGCCGATCTGATGCGGTGCGACCTGTCTGCCGAGGCCATCCGTCTGGGCCGGCTGCTGGCCGATCTGCTGCCGGAACCCGAAGTGTGCGGCCTGCTGGCACTGATGCTGCTGCAGGAGTCGCGGCGGGCGGCGCGGGTGTCGGCCGCAGGCGACCTGATCCTGCTCGAAGACCAGGACCGCTCGCTCTGGAACCGGGAGCAGATCGCGGAGGGCGTGGCGCTGGTCGAGCGGGCGCTGAGCTCCGGCCGGTTCGGGGCATATACCTTGCAGGCGGCGATCGCCGCCGTGCACGCCGAGGCCGAAGACGCGGCCGCCACCGACTGGGCCCAGATCGTCGGTCTCTACGACGTGCTGATGCGGATCGTGCCGTCGCCGGTGGTGGAGCTGAACCGCGCCGTGGCGGTTGCCATGCGCGACGGCCCCGAGGCCGGGCTGACGCTGATCGACGCCATCCTGGACCGGGGAGAGCTGCAGAACTATCACCTGGCGCATGCCGCGCGGGCCGAGCTGTACCAGCGTCTGGCCCGCACCGCCGAGGCCCGCGCGGCCTATGCCCAGGCGCTGGCGCTGGCGCGGCAGGACACCGAGCGGCGGTTCCTGGAGAAACGGCTGGACGCGCTGCCGGGCTAGCAGGCTGCCGCTGTCGGAGTGCTGCCGGCAGAGCTGTCGAGCTGCGTACACCTGAAAAACGCTGTCGATTTTCGTCGGCCTCGGACGACCATCTTGTGTCGAACCCTGTCATGAAGCGCGGAGAACGCCATGAAATACCTGTGTCTGGTCTACAGCAGCGAGGAGGCGCTGCACTCCTTGCCGGAGAGCCCGAAGGACAGCGAGTGCATTGCCTATGCCGAATCCGTGCGGGCGAGCGGCCGCATGCTGGCCGCCGAAGCGCTGGAGTCCGTACAGACCGCGACCACGGTGCGAGTCCGCAACGGCCGGATGTCCATCACCGACGGCCCTTTCGCGGAAACCAAGGAGCAGCTGGCGGGCTTCTATCTGATCGAGGCCAGGGACTTGAACGAGGCCATCCAGGTTGCCGCCCGGATTCCCGCAGCGCGGGTGGGCTGCGTCGAGGTGCGGCCGGTGCGCGAGCTCAAGCCCGACTGACCGCGGCCGCTGATCAGCGAGCCGAATCCGAGGAAAACCCGGGCGCAACGACAGCGCCCGGCATGGAGTTGCAACGATGAAGAAGACCTACCACGGCAGCTGCCATTGCGGCGCCGTCCGATACCAGGCTGAAATCGATCTGAGCGAGGGCACCTTCAAGTGCAACTGCTCGATCTGCGCCAAGGCGAGGAACTGGCTGGTCGTGGTGCCCGCCGGCAGGTTCCGGCTGCTGGCCGGTGAGGCCGAGCTGACCGAGTACCAGTTCGGTGCCCGGCGGATCCATCATCTGTTCTGCCGGCGCTGCGGCGTGCGTCCGTTCGGCTGGAGCACCGCCGAGGCCGGCGGGAAGTTCTACGCCGTCAACGTCGCCAGCCTCGATGACGTCGATCTCGCCGAACTGATCGACGCCCCGGTCGCCTTCGTCGACGGCCGCCATGACGAGTTCCATTCCGCACCGGCCGAGACCAGGCATCTCTAGTACCGATGCCTTGCGCCGGGGGCCGGTCAACCAGCCTGCACCGACAGTGCTATCAGCCACTGCGCAAGGTAATAGCTGCTCAGCAGCAGTGCCTGGGCGGCGGCGAAGGGGCGGACGAAGCGGTCCAGGGCGAGGATGGAGTCGGAGAGGATGAACAGCGTCGCGCCGGCGAGCGCCAGCAGGGCGCGCAGGTCGCCGTGCAGCGCCCATTGCGCGGCCGCCTGCCAGCCCATGGCGCTCAGCACGACGGCGTAGGCGATCACCGGCAGCCGCAGGCGCCCTGTCCGCGGCAGCAGCATGCCCAGCAGCAGCACGCTGTAGACGGCAAAGACCAGCAGGCCGGGCAGGGCCGGTGTGCCGTCTGCCTGCTGGGCAAAGGCGGCGATATAGAACAGGTGAGCGATCAGAAAACTCACCAGCCCGGCGACGAAACGGTCGCGCGGCAGCATCAGGAACACATCGCCGGCCAGCGAGAACAGCAAGCCCAGCACGATCAGCCATTGGTAAGCGGGCGTTACCGGCGGCGACGCGAGCAGCGCCAGCAGCAGAATGAGGACGGTGGTCAGCGGCTTGAACAGGTAGACCAGCGGCCCCGGTCCGCGGTATTTGCCGAGGATGGCCAGACAGGCGCTGACGGCGGTAAGCAGGGGGAGCCACACGGGAGCAAGCCTCGGGTTATTGTTGATTGTGGTGGCGGTTGCCTTGCAGTCCCGATTGCAGGAGCGGCGTCCTCGCCCTCTATCCCTCTCCCGCAGGGGAAGGCGATCGCGACGGGGACGTCGCTCCCACATGGACCTAAAGGTTGGTCAGAGCTGGCTTAGCACCGTTTCGGCGCTGCTCTTGTCGACGCCCTTGGTGTCGATGCCGATCCACTGCACCACGCCGTCCTCGGCAATGAGCGCAAAGCGCTGGCTGCGCACGCCCATCCCCCAGCCGCTGGCATCCAGTTCCAGTCCCAGGGCCCGGGCGAATTCGGCATTGCCGTCGGCCAGCATCAGGATCTGCTCGGCGTTCTGGTCCTTCTGCCAGGCACTCATGACGAAGGCGTCGTTGACCGACACGCAGGCGATCCGGTCCACGCCCTTGGCGAGGATCTTGTCGGCGTTGACGACGAAGCCCGGCATATGGGCCTGCGAGCAGCCGGGGGTGAAGGCGCCGGGTACGGCGAACAGCACGACCCGCTTGCCGCTGAAGACCTCTTGGGTCGAGATCGGCTCGGGGCCGTTGGCGCCCATGGTCTTGAGTTCGACGTCTGGAATTTTGTCCCCTACCTGGATGGGCATATACGTCTCCTTGTTGGTTTGACGGCCGCTGCCAGCTTGCCTGCCGGCGGCGGGCTTGTCATCCCCGGCGCCATCACAGCAGGGACGCCTCCAGGCTGATGGCGAGCCCGCCGCGAAGCACGTTGGAGACCGGGCACTGCTTCTCGGCTTCCTCCGCCAGCCGTTTGAAATCGGCCTCGTCGAGCCCGGGCACGCGCCCCCGCGCAACCAGATGCATCCGGGTGATCTTGAGATTCTCCATGGTGATGGTCGCACGGACGTCGATCTCCTCGGGCGTATGTCCCTGCGATGCCAGGTAGTTGGCGAAAGCCATGCTGTAGCAGCCGGCATGGGCGGCGGCGATCAGCTCTTCCGGATTGGTGCCCTGGGAATTCTCGAAGCGGGTGGCGTAGGAGAACGGCGTGTCGTTCAGTACGCCGCTGGTA
>JAJUFY010000225.1 GCA_029263635.1 Ectothiorhodospiraceae bacterium
ACGTGCTGACCGGTTTCCTCAGCAAGGATGGCAAGGCGCAGGGACGGCCGGTGGGCGTGGCGATCGATGCGCAGGGCGCACTGCTGGTCGCCGACGACGTCGGCAATGTGGTCTGGCGGGTTACCGCTGCCACGCCGGCCGGTCGGTGACGGCCGGCAACGGAACAGCCATCTTCTGTAGGAGCGGCCCCCTGGCCGCGAATAGCCAGCCGGCGCAAAAGCATCGCGGCGAGGACGCCGCTCCTACCTCAAGAAAAAGCCGGCGGCGGCTCAACCGACGAGATCCGAGGCGCCCTTCAGCAACCGCTCGGCCTCTGCCGCCAGCCGCTGGACCACGCTGGCTGCCGGCTCGATGGCATCGATGCAGTCCACGGCATCGCCGGCGAACACCACTGCGGTGTCCACGTCTCCCTCTGCCGCAGCCTGCCAGTAGCGGGCGCGCTCGGCTTCCACCGCGTGTTCGAGTTCATCCTCACGGCCATGCCAGGCGGCCAGGAAGCGGTTGCGAAGCGCCCGACCGGTGTAAGGCGCCGGCCAGGGATAGCCACGCACGATGTCGAACACCCGGGTACGGACAGTGTCGTCGCCCGCCGCGTCGACGATGGCCTGCTTGGCAGCCGGATGGCCGAGCGCCTCCTCGGTCGCGAAGAACCGGGTGCCGACCAGCACTCCGCTTGCCCCCAGCAGCAGCGCCGCGGCCAGCCCGCGTCCGTCCGCCACGCCGCCGGCGGCAACCACCGGCAACGGCGACACCGCGTCCACCACCGCCGGCACCAGCGCGAACGTACCGCGCTCGGCGCCGTGGCCACCGGCTTCGGTGCCCTGCGCCACGATCACGTCGGCACCGGCATCGGCGGCACGGCACGCATCCGCCACCGTCTGTACCTGGCAGATCGCCTTGGCGCCGGCAGCGCGCACCTGCACCAGAAAGGGCCGGCAGTCGCCAAAGGAGAACATGACGGCGGCCGGCCCGTGCGCCAGCGCCAGTTCCAGCAGATCCGGCTGCTGTGCCAGCGCCCAGGTGATGAAGCCGACACCGATCCGGGCATCGCCGGCCGTCGCCAGCTCGCGCCGCAACCAGTCGGCGTCGCCGTAGCCGGCGCCGATCATTCCCAGGCCGCCGGCGCCACTCACAGCGGCGGCAAGGGCGCCGCCGGACACGCTGCCCATGGGAGCGAGCAGGATGGGGTGTTGGATCTGGAGCAGGCTGGTGAGGGGGGTATGCATGGGTGGGGCCTCCTTACAGGGAGACATGGAGGTGGTTTTGTTGGGTTGGCAGGTGGTGTGATTGTTGTTGGTTCTGGTCTGGGCTGATTTTGGTGGTCAGCGGGCCTGGGCAGGCGGGCTTCTTGGCGTGCCAACCCTCAAGGTTCTGCTTCGCCCTGCTGTACACCTTGCTTTGCTTCCCTGCGGCGCCCCTGGCGGGCCTGGTCCGTGCTGGCTGCAGGCTCGGCGAGACGGAAGGGGAACTCGTGATGCCGCTCCAATGATGGCAGCACAGCAAGGACTGCGTACGGCGCCAAAAGAACCGACCGAAGACTTTTCCTCTACCCTCCTGGTGGACCTCCCGCTCCCTCAGTCGTTGAAGTGCCGGCCGGCGGTGACTTCGGGGACGTAGCCGGCGCGGATGACGAAGTCGCCGAAAGGCTCGTCGGGCTGGCGGTCGCGGGCGTAGTGGCCGAGCAGCTTGTCGAGCTCTGCCAGGATGCGTTCCTCGCCGACGTTGTCGAGATAGGGCTTGTTGAGGCGCTGGCCGTGGAAGCCGCCGCCCAGATAGACATTGTACTTGCCCGGCGCGCGGCCGGTGAAGCCGATCTCGGCCAGGTACGGGCGGGCGCAGCCGTTGGGGCAGCCGGTCATGCGGATCACGATCGGCTGCTCGGCGAGCCCATGCCGCTCGACGATGGCTTCCAGCTTGGTGATCAGCGATGGCAGGTAGCGCTCGCTCTCGGCCATGGCCAGGCCGCAGGTCGGCAGCGCCACGCAGGCCATGGCGTTGCGGCGCAGCGCGCTCTGCCGCGCCGGGTCCTTGAGGCCGTGCGCGCGCATCAGCTGCTCGATGCGCGCGCGCTCGCCGTCCTCGACATTGGCGATGATCAGGTTCTGGTTGGGCGTGAGCCGGAACTCGCCGGCGTGCGCCCGGGCGATCTCCCGCAGCCCGCTGCGCAGCGGGTAGTCGTCCCAGTCGCGGATGCGGCCGTTCTCGATGAACAGCGTGTAGTGCCAGCGCCCGTCGCTGCCCTGCGCCCAGCCGTAGCGGTCGCCGTTGTGCTCGAACCGATACGCCCGAGCCGGCGCCAGCTGCCAGCCCAGCCGCCGTTCGACCTCAGCGCGGAACCAGTCGACACCCTGGTCCTCCAGCGTGTACTTGAGCCGGGCCCGCTTGCGATCGACGCGGTTGCCGTAGTCGCGCTGCACCGTGACCACGGCCTCGGCCACCGCCAGCACCTGCTCGGGGCGACAGAAGCCGATGAGGTCGGCCAGCCGCGGGAAGGTGTTCGGATCGTTGTCGGTGCGGCCCATGCCGCCGCCGATGCAGACGTTGAAGCCGGCCAGTTCGCCATCCTCGGCAATGGCGATGAAGCCCAGGTCCTGGCTGTAGACGTCGATGTCGTTCACCGGCGGCACGGCGAAGCCGATCTTGAACTTGCGCGGCAGATAGGTGGGACCGTAGATCGGCTCCTCGTCCCTGCCCGGATCGACCCGCTCGCCGTCCAGCCAGATCTCGTAATAGGCCCGGGTACGCGGCGCCAGATGGTCGCTGACTTCCTGGGAGAGCCGCACGACCTCGGCATGCAGCGCCGACTCGTGCGGATTGGCGGCGGCCATGACCGTGCGGTTGACGTCGCCGCAGGCGGCAATGGTGTCCAGCAGCGCGGCGTTGATGGCCCGCATGGTCGGCTTCAGGTCGCGCTTGAGCACGCCGTGGAACTGGAAGGTCTGCCGCGTGGTGAGCCGCAGGCTGCCGTCGGCATAGCGGCCGGCGATGTCGTCGAGCTTCAGCCACTGCTCGGGCGTGCAGACGCCGCCCGGCAGCCGCAGCCGCAGCATCATCTGGTAGGCCGGCTCCAGCTTCTGGCGGCGGCGCTCGTCGCGCAGGTCGCGGTCGTCCTGCTGGTAGAAGCCATGGAACTTGGTGAGCTGGGTATCGGCCTCGGCGAAGGCGCCGGTAATCGGATCGGCCAAGCCCTGCTCGATGGTGCCGCGCAGGAAGCGGCTGTTCGCCTTCAAGCGCTCGTTGGGATGCAGCTCGTCCAGGGGCCTGTCGATGTCGCGGCGGCGGTCGTTCCCGCTCATAGGCTTGGTTGCTCCGTTCTCAGTAGACGTCGCGCTGATAGCGCTTGTCCCGCTGCAGGGCCTTCACATAGTCCTCGGCCGCCTCGGCGCTGCATCCGCCATGGCGGCGCACTACCTCGCACAGCGCGGCATGCACGTCCGGCGCCATGCGCTTGGCATCGCCGCAGACGTAGACGTAAGCCCCCTCCTCCAGCCAGCGGTAAAGCTCGGCACCGTGCTCCCGCAGCCGGTGCTGCACGTAGACCTTCTCGGCTCCGTCGCGGGAGAAGGCGACGTCCATCCGGGTGAGCAGGCCGTCCTTGAGCCAGGCCTGCCACTCGGTCTGGTAGAGGAAGTCGGTGCGAAAATGCGGGTTGCCGAAGAACAGCCAGTTGCGGCCGCGCGCCTCCCGCACCTCGCGCTCCTGCAGAAAGGCGCGGAACGGCGCCACGCCGGTGCCCGGGCCGATCATGACGATCGGCGCGTCCGGGTCGGCAGGCAATCGGAAGTGCTTGTTGCGGCGCAGGTACACCGGCACTGTCTCGCCCGGCGCGGCCAGGTCGGCGAGGAAGCCGGACGCGACCCCGTGGCGCAGGCGGCCCTGGTGCTGGTAGCGGACGGTGGCCACCGTCAGGTGGACCTCGCCGGGGTTGGCGGCATGGCTGGAACTGATCGAGTACTCGCGCGGCTGCAGGCTGCGCAGCATGCCGAGCAGGGTCGCCGCATCCAGCCCCGGGACGGGAAACTCGGTGAGCAGGTCGATCACAAAGCGGCCTTCCAGGTAGCGCAGCAGCTCCTGCCGGCGCCCTTCCCGGGTCAGCCCCAGCAGCCGCGCCGCGCCGGCGAGCTCGGCGTAGGCAGCGACGAATGCCGGCGTGGCGAGCGTGATCTCGTAGTCATGCCGCAGCGCCTCGATCAGCCGGCGCTCGCCGGCCGGGGTCGTCACCGGCTGCTCCGGGTCCAGGGCCAGGCGCTCGATCAGCTCGGCAACCA
>JAJUFY010000132.1 GCA_029263635.1 Ectothiorhodospiraceae bacterium
CGGCGCAGTGCTGGTCGCCGGCGTATATGGCTATACCCGCTGGCAGGAAAGCCGGCGGCGGCCGCGGCGTGGCCGCCGCGAAGTCTTTGCCGACGACCTCGCCATCGAGGAGGCGCTGCGTGAGCTCGACAGCGTGGTGGTCGAGCTGGATCCGCTGGAGCCGTGCGCCGACCAGCCCGCTGCCACGGCGCCGGCCGAACCGCCGCGGCCGGAGCCGGCCGTCGCTGCCCCCGAGCCGGCGCCGGCGGCAGCGCTGGCGGAGGACGAGCCCCAGACCGGCCTGGAGGACAAGGTGATCGTCCTCAACGTCGCCGCCACCGACGGCCGCCTGTTCGGCGGCCGGCTGCTGGTGGAGGCGCTGCAGGCGGCCGGCATGCGCTACGGCGAGCGCTCCATCTACCACCGGGTGCTGGAAACCCGCCAAGGGCCGGTTGCGCTGTTCAGCGCCGCCAACATCCTCCGACCCGGTACCCTGGCGCCGGAGGAGCTGGATGCCATCCAGAGTCCGGGGCTAGCGCTGTTCCTGCAGCTGCCCGGCCCCTACGACGGCCTGGCCGCCTTCGAGCAGATGCTGGAAACGGCCCGGCGGCTGGCCGAGCAGCTGGATGTCAAGCTGCTGGACGAGCGCCGCTGCGGCCTGACCAACCAGGCCATCGAGCATATCCGCGAGGAACTGCGCGAATACCGCCGGCTCGCCCACTTGGTCGCCAAGAAGGGCTGACGCCGGCCCGGGCGGCGGGGCGCTGAGTTCAACGCCCCAGGTTCTGCTGCTGCCTGAGCATCTCTTCCATCATCTGCTGCATGGTGATGCGCCGGTAGTCCGCCGGGATCGAGAAGCTGCCGGGAGCCTTGGCGTTGGCCTGGATGCGCACGACCTCGTGCTGAACGCCTTCCGAGCTTACCTGCCGCATCGGGAAGCCGAGTTCCGGGAAGCGGGTCACGGCGTAGTGCTCGGCGAGGTCGCAGGCGGCATCCGAGGCGTCGGCGTCGGTAGGCATGTTCCGGAAGCTGTCCGCCATGCGGCGTATGTCCTTGTGCTCCAGCGCCCGCTTCGACAGGAAATACTCGCCACAGGCCTCGCCGGCGCCGGTCAGCAGGTAACGCCGGGTCGGATAGCCGGCGATTTCCGGGCCGGCGCCCTTGTCTTCCAGCCTGGCGTCGAGCTTGCCGGCCTCGGTCTGGGCGGTGCTGTTGCCAAGGTCGATCTCCATCGCCTGCTTGCGGACGTCGTCGACGCCATACAGCCGGCCGTGGCGGAGGTCCATCAGCATGTGGCCTTCCTTGCCGGGCTGTTGAAAGCGCGCCATGTCACCTTCGATCCACATCTGGGTCAGCTCGCCGCTGCCGTCGCGGGATTCGATGAGAGTGGCTGCCAGGGCGCCGCCGGGGAGGGTGCAGAGCAGGAAAAGGATCGATCGACGCAGTCCGTTTGTCATTATGCGGCTCTCCTTGTCGGCATCGAACGCTCAGCATCCAGTGGCAGCGCCTCCCTGTCAATCGATGAGCTCGCCGCTGTCGAAGTGCAGGCAGATCCGCTCGGCCAGGGTCTGTTCCACCAGGGCGTCCATGTTCGGCATGATCTCGGCTTCCATGGCCCGCAGGGTGGCGACGTCAGAGCGGGTGCGCGGGTTTTCGCTGAGCAGGGCGCAGCAATCCTTGTACGGCTGGATGGAGAGCTCGTAGGTGCCGATGCGGCGGGCCAGATCGACGATCTCCTGCTTGTCCATGCCGATCAGCGGGCGCAGGAACGGCAAGGCGGTGGCATCGGAGGTGCTGACCAGGTTCTCCAGCGTCTGCGAGGCGACCTGGCCGAGGCTGTCGCCGCTGACCAGCGCCAGGGCGCCGCTCTCGCCGGCAATGCGCTCGGCGACCCGCGCCATGAAGCGGCGGAACAGCACCACATCGAAGCCGGTATTGTGGCCCATCAGGGCCAGGTCGAAATGGGTGTAGGGCAGCAGGTGCAACCGTGAGCGCAGGGTATAGCAGCTCAGCTGGCGGGCGATGCGGGCCACCAGATCCTCGGCCGCCCGGGTCTGCTGCACGCGGGTCGCCGTGAAGTGCACGAAATCCACCTCGCAGCCGCGCTTGGCGAGCAGATAGGCGGCCACCGGCGAGTCGATGCCGCCCGACAGCAGCGTCAGCACCCGGCCGGCCGTGCCCACCGGCAGGCCGCCGACGCCGCGGCGCTTGTCGACGTGGCAGTAGGTACCTTCCTCGTAGATGTCCACATTGAACTGCTGGTCCGGCCGGCTGAGGTTGACCTTGTCCCAGGCCGTTTCCCGCAGAATGGCGGCTCCCAGGTTGCGTGCCAGCTGGTCGGACCTGGCCGGGATGCGCTTGTCGGCCCGGTTCACCCGCACGGCGAAGCTGGCGCCCGGCGTGTGGCGCTCGGCCGCCCAGGCCACCAGCAGCCGCTCGATGGGTTCCGGGTCGAAGCGGTGCGGCTGGCCGGTGCGCTCGGCCTCGAAGAACACGGTCGGCGCGATGGTGGCGATGCCTGCCACCTGGCTGAGAGCGTCCAGTGCTGCCGCGAGCCGCTCGCCGGCATCCGCCGGCACGTTGATGTAGGTACGCTGGTGGCGCTGTTCCACACCCCAGTCGATGCCGGCCCGGCGCAGCCGGTGGCGGATATTGTCGCCAAGCACGCGTTCGAAATCGCGGCGGTTGCGGCCCTTGAGGGTGAGCTCGCCGTACTGGATGAGGATGCGGTTGATGGCTGTCGTCATGGGGGCGTGCTTGCTCGTCGCTTCGGGGGTGTGGCGGGGGCCGTATTTAACCGCGTCGCCGAAGATGGCGCAAACGATGGCCGCGCGGCATGGCGCGGCAGGCAGGAGGCCTGGCCTGCCGGCGCAGGGCGTGCGCCGGCAGGCGGGTGGTGTGTTGAGCCGTCAGCGCACCACCAGGATGTCGCACGGCGGGCGGCGGACCAGGGCGCTGGCCACGCTGCCGAGCAGGGCCCGGGCCACCCCGCCGCGTCCCTGCGAGCCGATCACCAGCAGGTCTGCCTGCTGCTGCGCCACTTCCTCCGGGATCACCGACAGGACCTGGCCGGCCCGGATATTCACCTTCTGTTCGCTGCCGAGCTTGGCGAATTCGTCAAGCTGGCGACGATCTTCCTCGCGCAGCAGGTTGCGCAGCAACTGCTCGTTCTTCTCGCTGTCGGCCGGATCCTGGCTCAGGCTGGCCACGCCGGTATAGGACATGGAGTAGACGTACAGCAGGCTGATCGGCAGCTGCGGCAGCAGCGAGGCCGCGAACTCGACCGCCCGCCGCGAGTGGTCGGAGAGATCGATGGCCGCCAGCGCCTTGCGGTACGCCTGAGTCGGCGCGTCACGCACCACCAGTACCGGGCGCTGCGCATGGCGAATGAGCTGGTCGGCGGTGGTGCCGACCAGGATGTCCTTGAGCGGGCTCTTGCGGTGGGTGCCGAGCACGATCAGTTCGGCTTCCTTGGCCTCGGCAGCGGCAAGGACGTGCTCGACCGGATGGCCGAGGACCACTTCCACATGCGCGTTGACGCCGGCAGGGCCGGCGTCGACCTGCCGTTGCAGTTCCCGTTCGGCCTCGGCTTTCGCATGCTTGGCCAGTGTTGCCGGCTGATCCTCGTCAACCACGTGCAGGACATGCAGCTCCGCGTTGAGCTGTGCAGCCAGTTGCAGCGCGCGCCCGACGGCATGCGCGGAGCGCGGCGAAAGATCGGAGGCCACCAGTAGACGTTGCATCGAGCATCTCCCCTTGACGGACAGGTTCTGTCGTTGAGGCCTGTTTAACAGATAGGGGAGCGGGGACCAAGCTTTTGGCCGCGGCACGGCGCCTGGCTCGGGGTTCGCGGGGTGGGAGGCACCGGCGGTCGGCTGGTTTGGACCTGCCAGGCTGGAGCAGGCCTTGCCGGGTCAGGCCTGCGACCTGCCGTCGATTCCAGCGGCCCGGCCTAGGCCTGCCCGCAAATCCGGCTGTTCCACGCCGGCTGGCTGGCCTGATGGCCCGAAGGCAGCGGCTGTTGCGGAGCGAGGATCCAGCTGGCGATGTCGGCGATGACCTGTTCGCCGTTCAGGTCGCGGGTGAGCATGTGGTAGCCCTCGGGGTACAGCCCCAGCCGCCAGTCGACATTGCTCGGCAGGGTCTGCAGCATCCGGCAGGTCGGCAGTTTCGGCACGATCTCGTCGCGCTCGCCGTAGAGCACCAGGGTGCGGGTGTTCACCCGGGGCGCGGAGGCCAGCGCGAGGTCCATCAGGTCGGCGAGGCCGGCGACGGCATCGATGCGGGTTTTCTTGATCACCAGCGGATCGCGGCCGAACGCGCGCAGCATCGGGATGTTGTCCGAGGCCTGCCGCTTGAGGCCATGGCCGGTCGGCTGCCAGCCCGGCGCCACGGTGCGGGCCACGGCCAGCGCCCAGCGCTGATACCAGGGCATGGTCTCACGCGCCCACACCGCCGGCGCTACCAGCACCGCGCCGTCCACCAGTTCGTCGACGCCGCTCGCCGTCGCCAGGCTGACCGCGCCGCCCATGCTCTCGCCGAGCAGATAGACGGGCAGCGAGGGATGCTGTATGCGCAGCAGCTCGACCATGGTCCGGGCATCGGCGATCATGCGGTCGCTGCCTACCCAGAAGCCGCGATCCGCTGTGGCACCGAAGCCGCGCTGGTCGTATGCATAGGTAGCGATGCCACGCGCGGCAAGGTAGGGGCCGACGCTGGCAAAGGCATTGCGGTAGTCGTTGAAGCCATGCAGGGCGAGAACCACGGCCTGCGGCTCCGCTTCCGGCAGCCAATGCTCGAGCGGCAGTTCGTAACCGTCGTCCATGATGGCGCGATCGTCCAGCAGCGTCGGTACCTGCGCTGCGAGCGGAGCGCGCTCCTGCTCCGGGGGCACCGTACAGCCGAGGGCCGCACAGAGCAGGCCGAGGCAGAGCGCATGGCGCAGAAGTCGCTTGGAGCGGTCGAGAGGCATAGGCAGACGTCGTCATGCTGGCGTCCTGGCATGGGTTTCCGCCGTCCCTGGCACGGTGGTTCTTTTACCCTGGCGATCTGCGCCCGTACCATGTACCGGGTCACCCTTTGCCATATCCGAGGTGGTCGCCGATGGCTCGCCCGCAGACCCCGCAGATTGCCGCCGACGTCATCATCCGCCTGCGCGGCAGGCCCGATGCCGTGGTACTGATCGAGCGCCGCCATCCGCCGCTGGGGCTGGCGATTCCGGGCGGGTTCGTCGATGTTGGCGAGCGGGTCGAGGCGGCCGCGATCAGGGAGGCGCGCGAGGAGACATCGCTGGACGTGAGCCTGGATTGCCTGCTGGGCCTGTATTCGGATCCGGCCCGCGATCCGCGCGGCCATACCGTCACCGCGGTCTACGTGGCCACGGCCGACGGCGAGCCGCGGGCCGCCGATGACGCCAAGGCGATCGTCATGGCCGATCCGGCCGATCCCGAACTGGCGCTGGTGTTCGATCACCGGCTGGTGCTGGACGATTATCTCCGCTGGCTGCGGACCGGCCAGCCCGCTCCCTTGCGCGCCTGAAGCCGGCTCGGGAACATCCTGCTTGGCCGACTGCCCGGGCGGCGCCAGATCCCTGCCAGGTACCGCTCATCGTCCTGCGTATTGCGACACAATGAGAACAGAGGGCGCCGGCACGGCGCACGAGGACAGAGCTTGATTCGAATCACGTCTGCCGTGCTGCCGGTCCTGCTGCTGTGGACCGGCCTGGGGGCCGCCGCGCCCCCGGCAGCCCCGCTGCTGCCGCAACCGTTCGCCGAGTCCGACGAGGCGGATCCTCCCGGCTTGCTGGATCGGATCGACCGCACCCATGAGACCTGGTCGCAGCAGGTCATGGACATGGGAGTCTGGCTGGACAGGCTGTTCGGTGGCGAAGAATTCGTGCCGGAACGGTCCAGCTATGTGCGACTGCGCACCACGGCGCTGATGCGTGAAGGCGGCTCCGAGGTCGAGCCCCGGCTGCAGGCCCGCATCACCTTGCCCAACACCGAGCGGCGCCTGAGCCTGATGCTGGAGGGCGAGGACGAGGATCCCTTCGGGCGGGGTGTTGGCGGCGTGCAACCGGATCCGCCGATGCTCCTGCGGTCTCCCGGCGATAGAGGGTTTACCGCCGGACTGCGTTATCTGAGCGAACTCTGGAATGCCGTCGATCTCGATGCCGATGCCGGCATCCGGCTGCGCTCCGGCCTGCCGGACCCTTTCGTGCGGGCCCGAGTCCGCCGGGTCGTCGGACTCGGCAGCTGGGAGCTGCGGCCGCTGCAGGAGCTGTACTGGCGGGAGCAGAAAGGCGCGGGCGCCCGCTTCCAGCTGCTGGTCCAGCGGTCGCTGGGCGGTCCACGGCTGTTCC
>JAJUFY010000312.1 GCA_029263635.1 Ectothiorhodospiraceae bacterium
CACGGCCGACAGTCGGTGTATCCACGCCTGAGGCAGCCGCTGCAGCAGGGTCCTGCCGGCCGTGACCCCGAGCAGGCTGGTGAGCGCGAGCCCCGCCGTGGCGCCGGCCCAGATTGCCAGCGGCGGCAGCGCGCCGGCCAGTCCCGCAACCGCGAGCTGAGTCTTGTCGCCGAACTCGGCGACGAAGATGAGCATGGAGGTGCTCAGCAACACACCGTAGCCGGGCGCCGAGGGACAGACCACTTCCTCTTCGGGCGCTTGCGCCGCCAGCAGGGCGCGGATGCCGAAGACGGCGAACAGGACCGCTACCGCGGCGGCGATGAGCCAGGGTGGCAGCCAGTGCGCGAGGCTGGCGCCGAACAGGACGGCGATCAGGTTGAGCAGCGCGAAGGCGAGCACCGCGCCGGCCAGGACCGGTATGGCCCGGTGGCGGGCCGCCAGTCCCATGCAGACCAGCTGGCTCTTGTCGCCCAGTTCCGCAATGGCAACCAGGCCGAAGGCCGCTGCTGCGTCCATCAGGGCTTGCGGCATCATCGGCATGGATTGGTTATGAAGCTTGTGGGCATGCGTGGCTGTATTCGAAACGGGCGGATATCCCACCGGCATCGTACCGGAAAGTCAATGCAAAACGGCCTCTTCAGGCGCCAGCTGGTGGATGATATGAGCTCATGCCGAAACGTTCTATCGAGGATGTGGTGGTTTGCGTAGGCTTCGGCGGCATGGCGTGCATCGCGCGTGATGCTACGCTTTCGCAATGCCAGCACCGGCTGCCTATCCAGGAGGAATGCCCTTGAAGCTCGAAACCATCGCCATTCACGGTGGCTACTCGCCGGACCCGACTACCAAGGCGGTCGCCGTTCCGATCTACCAGACCACCTCCTATGCCTTCGACAGCACCCAGCACGGTGCCGACCTGTTCGACCTGAAGGTGCCGGGCAATATCTACACCCGCATCATGAACCCGACCAGCGCGGTGCTCGAGCAGCGCGTGGCGGAAATGGAGGGCGGCATCGGCGCGCTGGCCGTGGCCTCCGGCATGGCAGCGATCGAGTACGCCATCGAGACCATCTCCGAAGTCGGTGACAACATCGTCACCACCAGCAAGCTCTACGGCGGTACCTATAACTTCTTTGCCCACAGCCTGCCGCGACGGGGCATCGAGGTGCGTTTCGCCGACCACGACGACTTCGAGGGTCTGGCCCGTCTCATCGACGGCAGGACCAAGGCGCTGTTCTGCGAGACCGTCGGCAATCCCTCTGGCGATATCGCCGACATCGAGAAGCTGGCCAAGATCGCCCACGACGCGGGCATTCCGCTGATCGTCGACAATACCGTGCCGTCGCCCTACCTGTGGCGCCCGATCGAGCACGGTGCCGACATCGTGGTACACGCGCTCACCAAGTACATGGGCGGCCACGGCACCACCATTGCCGGCATCATCGTCGATTCCGGCAAGTTCCCGTGGGCCGAGCACAAGGATCGTTTCCCGATGCTCAACGAGCCGGATCCCTCCTACCACGGCGTGGTCTACACCGAGGCGCTGGGGCCGGCAGCGTTCATCGGCCGCGCCCGGGTGGTGCCGCTGCGGAACACCGGCGCTGCGTTGTCGCCGTTCAACGCCTTCCTGATCCTGCAGGGCATCGAGACCCTGGCGGTACGCATGGACCGTCACTGCGAGAACGCCCAGAAGGTGGCCGAGTATCTCCAGGGGCATCCGCAGGTGAGCTGGGTGAAGTTCGCCGGCCTCAAGGACAGCCCCGAGCATGCGCTGGCGCAGAAGTACATGGGCGGTCGTGCGTCGGCCATCCTCAGCTTCGGCATCAAGGGCGGCGAGGCGGCCGGGGCGAAGTTCATCGATGCGCTGAAGCTGATCACCCGGCTGGTGAATATCGGCGACGCCAAGTCGCTGGCCACGCACCCGGCTTCCACCACCCATCGTCAGCTCAACGACGAGGAGCTCGCCCGGGCCGGCGTCAGCCGCGACCTGGTGCGGCTGTCGATCGGCATCGAGCACATCGACGACATCCTGGCCGACATCGAACAGGCCCTGGCGGCGGCGAAATAACGCCGGAGCCGCTCCCGGGCGCGGGCGATCCCCGCGCCCGGGAATTGGCGCTCAGCCCTGCGAGGCGGCCGGGGTGTCGGCCGGCACGGCCTGCGCCGGGCGCCGCTCGGAGCGGAACCGCCGCAGCCGCAGCGAGTTGGTCAGCACGAAGACGCTGGACAGGCTCATGGCGCCGGCGGCGATCATGGGGTTGAGCAGGAAACCGGTGAACGGATACAGCAGCCCGGCAGCGACCGGAATCAGCGCGACGTTGTAGCCGTAGGCCCACGCGAAGTTGCCGATGATGGTGCTGCGGGTGCGGCGCGACAGCGCGATGGCATCGACGATGCCGCGCAGGTCGCCGCGCATCAGCACCACGTCGCCGGCCTCGATGGCAATGTCCGTGCCGGTACCAATGGCGATGCCGGCATCGGCCTGGGCCAGCGCAGGGGCGTCGTTGATGCCATCCCCGACCATGGCTACCACCGCGCCTGACTCCTGCAATTTCTTGACCTCGGCGGCTTTGTCGCCCGGCAGCACCTCGGCCAGCACGGTATCAACGCCTACCTGTTGGGCGATGGCATCCGCTGTTTGCTGGTTATCACCGGTGATCATCACCACTTTCAATCCCATCGCACGCAGCGCGCGGATCGCTTCTAAAGAGCCTTCCTTGACCGTGTCGGCTTCAGCAATCAATCCGCGTACAGCGCCATCGACCGTCACAACCATGACTGTCTTGGCCTCGCTCTGCAGCCGGGTAACTTCGCTGGATAAACCGTTTAACTGCAGGTTCTGGGCGGCTGCCATGCGCAGGTTGCCTACTCCAACGGTGTGTGAATCAACCTCGGCCTGCACGCCC
>JAJUFY010000111.1 GCA_029263635.1 Ectothiorhodospiraceae bacterium
AGCGGCTGGCGCACAACCGCCGCGGCGATCGGGTCGAGATCGCCAAGAGCAACGTGCTGCTGATCGGCCCCAGCGGTTCCGGCAAGACCCTGTTGGCCGAAACGCTGGCGCGCTTCCTGGAAGTGCCCTTTGTCGTGGTCGACGCCACGACCCTGACCGAGGCCGGCTATGTCGGCGAGGACGTCGAGAGCATCATCCAGAAGCTGCTGCAGTCCTGCGACTACGATGTCGACAAGGCTTCCCGCGGCATCGTCTACATCGACGAGATCGACAAGCTGGCGGCACGCTCGCAGAACCCCACCCATGGCCGCGACGTCGGTGGCGAAGGCGTGCAGCAGGGGCTGCTGAAGCTGATCGAGGGCACGCGGGTGGCGGTGCCGGCGCGTGGCGGCAGGCGCGGGCTGCAGCAGGATCAGCTGCAGGTCGATACCCGCAACATTCTGTTCATCTGCGGTGGCGCCTTCGCCGGCTTGAGCAAGATCGTGGCGCGGCGCGCCCTGCCGCGCAGCATCGGTTTCGCGGCGACGGTGGCGGGCGAGGCCGGCGCGGATCTGCGGCGGGAACTCGAAACCATGGATCTGGTCGAGTTCGGCATGATCCCCGAGCTGATCGGCCGGCTGCCGGTGACGGCGGTGCTCGACGAGCTGGACGAGGACGCGCTGGTGCGCATCCTCACCGAGCCGAAGAACTCGCTGATCCGCCAGTTCCGGCACCTGTTCGAGCTGGACGGCTGCCAGCTGGAGATCAGCGACGAGGCCATCCGGGGCATCGCCAGCCGGGCGCTCAAGCGCGGTACTGGCGCCCGCGGACTGCGGTCGCTGCTGGAAGAGCTGTTGCTGGAGCCGATGTTCACGGTGCCGGCGCGCGGCGACGTGCGCCGGGTGGTCGTCGATGCGGCCTGTCTCAGCGGCTCCCCGGCCACTTACGAGTTCGGCGAAGCATCGCAGCAGCTGGCGCAGTAAGCACCGGTTGCCAGCCGGTTTTTACTGTCTTGGCCTTGTCACCGGCGCGGGCTAAGATGCCGTTTTCGACATGCGGAAGGGGCGCCAGGCAGGCGCCAGGAAAGGATATGACGAACAACAACGTCGACGATATCAACGTCGTCGCTCAGGAGCGGTTGCCGACCCCGGCCGAGGTGAAGGCCAAGCTGCCGCTGACCGATGCCGCTCGGCAGACCGTGCTGCGTGGCCGGCGTACCGTCGAGGCCATACTCGATGGACGCGACCCGCGCCTGCTGGTGGTGGTCGGGCCCTGCTCGATCCACGACGTCAAGGCGGCGCGTGAATATGCGCAGCGGCTGAAGCGGCTTCACGAAGAGCTTGCCGACAGCCTGTTCATCGTCATGCGCGTCTATTTCGAGAAGCCGCGCACCACGGTGGGCTGGAAGGGCCTGATCAACGACCCGCGGCTGGATGACTCGTTCCGCATCGACGAAGGCGTGCACATCGCGCGCGAACTGCTGCTGGAGCTGGCCGAAATGGGGCTGCCGGCGGCCACCGAAGCGCTCGACCCGATCATGCCGCAGTTCATCGGCGACCTGATCACCTGGACCGCCATCGGCGCGCGCACCACCGAATCCCAGACCCACCGCGAGATGGCCAGCGGCCTGTCGACGCCGGTCGGCTTCAAGAACGGCACCGACGGCAGCCTGCAGGTCGCCGTCAATGCCTTGCAATCCGCTGCCGCGAGCCACAGCTTCCTGGGGATCGACCAGAACGGTCGCTGTGCGGTGATCCGTACCCGGGGCAACCGCTACGGCCACGTGGTGCTGCGCGGCGGCGCCTCTCAGCCCAACTACGATTCGGTCAGCGTCGCGCTGGCGGAAAAGGAGCTGAAGGCCGCGGGCCTGCGCGCCAAGCTGATGGTCGACTGCAGCCACGCCAATTCCAACAAGGACCCGGCCTTGCAGCCGCTGGTACTGGAAAACGTGGTGAACCAGATTCTCGACGGCAACGAATCCATTATCGGGGTCATGATCGAGAGCCACCTGAACTGGGGCAATCAGCAGCTTAGCAGCGATCTGTCGAAGCTGGCCTACGGCGTGTCCGTGACCGACGCCTGCATCGACTGGTCGACCACGGAGACCTGCCTGCGTGATGCAGCCGGCAGATTGCGTAGCGTCTTGAGCAACCGGCTTGCCTCGTGAGGGTGCACAGCATATAACCGGAGGAACCTTGTCGCGGCGCTGTTGTCTGCGTCGAGGCAGGCACCAGGCTTGAACCGCATCGTTCCGATCGCCGCTTCAAGCCTGGTGCCGATGGCGTGAGCCATCGAATCGAGCCGGTGCCTTGGTGCCGGCGTGGTAGCGAACCGAAGCGACTGCTCCCGCAGTCATTCAACTGCCCCGTGAGGGGCCGGTTGATGGAGGAGACGACAGATGTCGAAGACGCCCGCTCTGCCGGTCAAGGGCTTCGAGCCCTACAAGGAGAAGAAAGGTGAGCAGTATATGAGCAAAGCCCAGCTGGAGCACTTTACCAAGCTCCTGCAGGTGTGGAAGCAGCAGCTGCTCGAGGAGGTGGAGCGCACGGTTAACAACATGCGGGACGAGGCGAACAACTACGCGGATCCCGCCGACCGTGCCACGCAGGAGGAGGAGTTCGCTCTGGAGCTGCGCGCGCGCGACCGCGAGCGCAAGCTGATTCGCAAGATCGACCAGACGCTCGAGATGATCCGTAGGGAAGATTACGGTTACTGCGAGCAGTGCGGCATCGAGATCGGCCTGCGCCGCTTGGAGGCGCGCCCGACCGCGACGCTCTGCATCGACTGCAAGACGCTCGAGGAGATCCGCGAGAGGCAGCGGGTTGCCTGAGCCGTCATCGATATCGTGAAGGCCCGCATTAGCGGGCCTTTTTATTTGGGCCGCCGCATGGACTCACGCAGAGCCGGTGCTGTTCTCCCTTACGCCTCTTCGGCCAGCGCCGCCAGCTGATCGGCCTGATACTCGCTGACCAGCGGGTCGATGATGGGGTCGAGGTTGCCCTCCAGGATGTCGTCCAGCTGGTAGAGCGTGAGGTTGATGCGGTGATCGGTGACGCGGCCCTGCGGGAAATTGTAGGTACGGATCCGCTCCGAACGGTCGCCGCTGCCGACCAGCAGCCGCCGCTGCTGGGTCTGCTCGGCCTGCGCCCGCTCCTGCTCGGCGGAGAGCAGCCGGGCCTGCAGCAGGGCCAGCGCCTTGGCGCGGTTCTTGTGCTGGGAGCGCTCGTCCTGGCACTCCACCACGATGCCTGTCGGCAGATGGGTGATGCGGATCGCCGAGTCGGTCTTGTTGACGTGCTGGCCGCCGGCGCCGGATGCGCGGAAAGTGTCGATCTTGAGATCGGCCGGATTGATGTCGATCGCGTCGATGGTATCGGCTTCCGGCAGGATGGCGACCGTGCAGGCAGAGGTGTGGATACGCCCCTGCGACTCGGTCACCGGCACCCGCTGCACGCGGTGGGCGCCGGATTCGAATTTGAGCCTCGAATAGGCGCCATGGCCGATGACCCGGGCGATGACTTCCTTGAAGCCGCCGTGCTCGCCGGGGCTCTCGCTGATCAGCTCGATCTGCCAGCCGCGTAATTCGGCATAGCGGCTGTACATGCGGAACAGGTCGCCGGCGAACAGCGCCGCCTCATCGCCGCCGGTGCCGGCCCGGATCTCCAGGAAGATGTTGCGCTCGTCGTTCGGGTCGCTCGGCAGCAGCAGCAGTTGCAGCTGGCGCTGCTGTTCCTCGAGCTGCGCCTGCACGTTCTGGATCTCGTCCTCGGCCATGCTGCGGATGTCCGGATCCTCGTCGCGGCGCATTTCCTCCGCGGCAGCAAGGGTCGCCTCCATGCTGCGGTACCGGCGGAATTCATCGACCACCGGCTCCAGCTTGGCGTATTCCTTGGAAAGCGCGGTGAAGCGGCTCTGGTTGCCGATCACCTCCGGGTCCGACAGCAGCCCCGCAAGTTCCTCGAAGCGCTCCTGCAACTGCTCGAGCTTTACGCGGATTGAGGCTTTCACGGGTTGAGCTTGTCCTCGTTGGAAACATGAAGCGCCCGGCTCAAGGCGCTGAGCCGTTCGCGATCGCCGGCCTCCGCTGCCGCGCGGATGGCGGCGGTGGGCGAGTGGATCAGGCGGTTGGTGAGGGTGTGTGCCAGATACGCCAGGGTTTCGGCCGGCGCCTCGCCGCGGGCGAGCCGCCGGAGGGCCTTGGCGAGGACCTCGTCACGGTCGAGCTCGGCCTGCTCGCGGTAGTGGCGGAGGATGTCCAGCCCGTCCTGGGCGCGGTGCCAGGCCATGAAGCGCTCGATCCGGTAGGCGACGATGTCCTCGGCCTCCCGTGCCGCTTCCTGGCGCGAGCGCAGGTTCTCGTCGATCACGTCGCGCAGGTCGTCCACCGTGTACAGGTAGACGTCTTTCAGCTGCTCGACCTCCGGCTCGATGTCGCGGGGCACCGCCAGGTCGACCATGAACATCGGCCGGTGGCGGCGACTCTTCAGCGCCCGCTCGACGCTGCCCTTGCCGAGGATGGGCAAGGGTGCCGCCGTGGAGGAGATGACCACGTCGCAGGCGGCCAGCCGTTCCGGGATGGCGCCCAGGGCGATGGCCTCCGCACCGAGCGGTTCTGCCACCGTCTGGGCGCGTTCCACCGTGCGGTTGGCAATCACCATGCGGTGCAGGCCCTGCTCCTTCAGGTGCCGGGCGCAGAGCTCGATGGTGTCGCCGGCGCCGATCAGGAGCGCGGTGTTGGCGCTCAGATCGCCGAAGATCTGCTTGGCCAGGCTCACCGCCGCGAAGGCAACCGACACCGGATTGGCGCCGATCTCGGTTTCGGTGCGGACCTGCTTGGCGACCGAGAAGGCGTTCTGGAACAGGCGGTCCAGCGTGCGGCCGATGCTGCCCGCCTCGCAGGCGTCCTGGTACGCGGTCTTGGCCTGGCCGAGGATCTGCGGCTCGCCCAGCACCAGCGAATCCAGGCCGGCGCAGACCCGCAGCAGGTGGCGTACGGCGTCGGCATCGGTGTATTCGTACAGATAAGCCGCCAGCCAGTCGGCGCCGACCTTGCGGGTGCGGCACAGCCAGTGCAGCAGCGTGCGCTTGGCCGCCTCGTTGGCGATGACGGCATAGATCTCGGTGCGGTTGCAGGTGGAGATGATGGCCGCTTCGTCGACATCGGGCTGGGCGACGAGGTCGCGCAGCCTGTCCGCCATCTCGTCGGCCGCGAACGCCAGCCGTTCGCGCACTTCGATGGGCGCACTAACGTGGTTGACTCCTAGGGCGACGATAGGCATGTGAATCCGGATGCTATGGTTGGCCAGATTTTAGGGACGACAGCCTCGCTGGCGACAATGTCGGTCGAATTCCAGGGCTTCCAGCCGTTATAGTAACCGAGGTTGGCTGTCCGTGTGGTGATCGGCTCGTGCTTCGGGCGCCTCGGCGAGGCAGCCGTCCAGCGGTCAAGCACTGTCATTCGACCTCCAGCGTCCCCCGGAGAAGCTCGATGCTTCGACGAACCGCTCCAGTCCTGATGCTCCTGTTCCTGGCAGCCTGCGCGACCCAAGCGCCGCAGTTGCCGGTGCCCGAACCCGAGGAGCCGCAGGACGTCGAAACCGTCGCGCCGCCGCTACCCGAGCCCGCGGCGGCCGAACCGCCGCTGGACGACCGGCTGCTGTTCCATGTGCTCACCGGCGAACTGGCCGGCAATCAGGGCGACTTGCGCCAGTCCCTGCAGGCATATCTGGAGGCGGCCCGGCTCAGCGACGACCCGCGGCTCGCCGAACAGGCAGCGCGGCTGGCGCTGTACCTTCATGAGCACGCGGCAGCCCTGGAAGCGGCCGAGCGCTGGCTGCGGGCGGCGCCGGACGATCCGGCGCCGCATGAGGTGCTTGCCCTCACGCTGCTGCGCAGCGAACGTCCGGACGAGGCGCGCGACCACCTGCGCGCTGTCATCAGTCTGCATCCGGGCGGCGTAGGTTCCGCGCTTGAGCGCATCGCCGGCTTGCTGGGGCGCGAAACCGGCGTCAGTCGCGAACTCGCGCTGGCGGTGATGCAGCAACTGGTGGCCGCGCACGACCGCGAGCCGCAGGCCCAGCAGGCCCTGGCGCAGCTGGCCCTGCAGCTGGATCAGCCGGCGCTGGCGCTGGCCGCGGCCGAGCGGGCCAAGGCGCTGAGCCCCAACTGGGCGGCGCCGGATCTGCTGCGGGTGCAGGCGCTGCTGAAGTCCGGCGAGGGCGACGAGGCGGTCGGGCTGCTCGGGGCCCTGCTCAAGCGGCAGCCGAACGACCATGACCTGCGGCTGCAGTATGCGCGCACCTTGCTCAGCCTCGAGCAGACGGAAGGCGCGCTGAAGCAGTTCGAGCTGCTGCTCAAGGCACGGCCGCAGGCTGCCCAGTTCCGTTATGTGGCTGCGCTGCTGGCGCTGGAGCTGGGCGAGCATGACAAGGCGCGCCGCTATCTGCTCCAGCTGGTGAACACCGGTCAGTACGCCGACGATGCCTACTTCTACCTGGGGCGGCTGGCGCAGGCGGAGGGCGATGCCAAGGGCGCCATGCGCTGGTACCGGCAGGTGCAGGGCGCGCAGCGGCCGGATGCCGTCCTGCGGCTGGCCGCCCTGCTCGCCGAGCAGGGTCAGCCGGACGCCGCCCGCAAGCAACTGCAGGATCTGCGGCTGCAGTATCCGCAACAGGCGGCGCAGAGCTACCTGGCGGAAGCCGGGCTGCTGCGCTGGCTGGGGCGGCCGCAGGAGGCCCTGGCGCTGTACGAGCAGGCCCTGGCACAGTTTCCGGACCATGCCGAGCTGCGCTATGCGCGGGCCCTTACCGCCGCGACGCTGGGCGACGTGCCCACCGCCGAGCAGGATCTGCGCCAGCTGCTGGCGCAAGCCCCGGACGACCCGCAGTATCTCAACGCCCTCGGCTATACGCTGGTCGACCAGACCACCCGCTATCTGGAAGGGTACGAGCTGGTCGAGCGCGCCTACGCATTGCGGCCGGACGATCCGGCCATCATGGACAGCATGGGCTGGGCGCTGTTCAGGCTGCAGCGCCTCGACGAGGCGCGCGTCCTGCTGGAGCAGGCCTATGCGGCGAGCCAGGACGGCGAGATCGCCGCGCATCTGGCCGAAGTGCTCTGGCAGCTCGGCGAGCGGCAGCAGGCACGACAGATACTCGCCGATGCCCTCAAGCGGGAGCCCTCGCACCGGATCCTGC
>JAJUFY010000275.1 GCA_029263635.1 Ectothiorhodospiraceae bacterium
CGTGGAGGTGATCGAGGTGGAGCCGGACGCCGCCGGCTTTCCGGATTTGCCCCAGGCTTTTGCCGCCTTGTCGGAGCGGGGGCTGACCCGAATCCTGGTGGAGGGCGGGGGCAAGCTGGCCGCCAGCCTGATCCTGACCGACAGCGGCGACGTTCAGGAAGAAAGCACCATCCTGCGGGTGCCGTGCCTGACCCTGCGGCCCAATACCGAGCGGCCGATCACCATCGAGCAGGGGACCAACCGGCTAGTGCCCAGCAGTCGCTGCGCCGATATCGTCGCAGCGGTCCGGGAAGTGCAGCAGGCGACGGCCGTCCGGGAGGTCCAGCCCGAGCTGTGGGATGGCCGGGCGGCGGAGCGGATCGTCAGGGCGCTGGTGAACTGGTTTCTGCGGCAGCGGCTGCCGCCGGCCGGATAATGCCCGGTGCCGGCCTGCCCGGGCTAGCTCCGGGCGGGATGCGGAGCCGGCCTTGGGTCGCGGGACAGGGTCCACAGCGAGCGGATCACCCTGCTGCGGCCGGCCGACTGGCGGGCGAGGTCCGCCAGCCATGCCAGCCTGGCCGCCGGGCGGGGCGGGAAGGCCCGGACGCAGGAGTAAGGGCGCGGCTGCATCCGCCACTGCTGGTACCAGGCGTAGTCCGTGAGCAGGTTGATTTCGCGGATGGCGCCGCTGTCGTAGGCGTGCCTGACGAGGCGCTCGAAGAGCATGCTGCCGGGAGAGCATTTGGCATATCCGGCATCGTAACCGAGCTTCCAGACCACCACGGCGCTGTTGAAGCGGACGGCCAGGTTGGCGGCGATGGTCTTCTCGCCGGCGTTGAGCAGGTGCCACTCCAGCCAGCCGGCGGCAGCGAGGCGGCGGACGAGGGTGCGGTAGAAGGCCACCTCTGAGGGCGAGTTGAGGATGGCCGTGCCTTCCGTGCCTTTCCAGCTGCGAGCCTCGACTTCCATGAAGCGCGGCAGCAGTTCGGGGCTTGCCGCAGCCCCGCTGAGGAATTCGGTGGTGACGTGCGGCAGCTTGCCCAGCTTCCTGGCGGCCTTGTTGAGGTTGCTGCGGAAGTTGCCGCTGAGGCTGGCGCGGTAATGGTCGAAGCTGCCCTGGATCGGCAGGTAATAGCCGCTGCCGGCGTAACGCACGGTCGCCTTCCAGCCGCTCGGACCGGCGGTACAGGCCGCCGGTGTCGGGGAATCGGCCGCCAGCCGCGGGAACTCGATCCGGATGTGCTTCGGGTAGCGTCGGGCGGCCGCTGCCAGCAGGGGCGCCAGCGCGATAGCTTCCCGGCCCGGCGCGAGCACCGCATCGCCGGTGTGGGTATGCGGATCCTGCGGTGCCTGCAGGGTGCGGGCGGTGGAGCCGGCGATCAGCGGCAGCACGCCGATCAGGCGGTCGTCCTCCCAGGCCAGGAAGCAGCACCATGCCTGACCGGGCTCCAGCCGGTGCTCCAGGTGGGTCGCCACCCAGGCGTGGGACTGCTGCGGATTGCAATGGCGCGCTTCCAGGCAGAGCCGGTTCCAGGCCTGCGCATGCGGTTCCAGCGCCGCCAGATCGTCGATGGCTTCGGTTCTGATCAAGGCAACGAATACTCCCAGCTGGTGATGGCGCCGCAGGTCCGGGGCAGGAGTCGTTCAGGGGCTGGGCGCGTTCTGCCAGGCTCCGGCCGGCCTCGGCGGCCGGAGCGGAAGATCCGGCCGCGGGGACTGGCGGGCGCGGCGGGCAGCCAGCTTGCGCTCCCAGTTCAGGGCGGTGGCAACGATCCGGTGGATGTCGTCGAACCGGGGTGTCCAGCCCAGGGCCGCGCGGATCCGGCTGGCATCCGCGATCAGCATGGGCGGATCGCCGAGGCGACGCGGCTCCTCGCGGATCTCGAGCGGGGAGCCGCTGGCTTCTTCCACCGCCCTGAGCACCTCGCGAACGCTGTAGCCGTGGCCGTAACCGCAGTTGAGGGTGAGCGGCGCGCCGCCATCGCGCAGGTAATCCAACGCCTTGACATGGGCGTCCGCCAGGTCTTCGACGTGGATGTAGTCGCGTACGCCGGTGCCGTCGGGGGTCGGATAATCGGTGCCGAACACGGACACGTGGGAGCGCGCGCCGACCGCTGCCTCACACGCCACCTTGATCAAGAGCGTGGCCTGGGCGGTGGACTGGCCGATCCGCCCTTCCGGGTCGGAGCCGGCGACGTTGAAGTATCGCAGCGCCACATAGCGCAGCGTCGAAGCCTGTGCCAGATCCCGGAGCATCCATTCGCTCATGAGCTTGGACCTGCCGTACGGGTTGATCGGCGCGGTCGGGGTGTCCTCGTCGGCAATGCCGCCGGCCGGGGTGCCGTAGACGGCGGCGGTGGAGGAAAAGATGAAATGCCGGATTCCCGCCCGCTGGCAGCATTCCAGCAGGTTGCGGGTATTGGCGGTGTTGTTGCGGTAGTATTTCAGCGGGTCGCTGACCGATTCCGGCACCACCGTGTGCGCCGCAAAGTGCATCACCGTGTCGATCCGGCGCTCCTGCAGCAGCCGGGAGACCAGCCACTGGTCGCCGACGTCTCCGATCACGAGCTCGGCGCCGATGACGGCGTCGGCGAACCCGGTGGAAAGGTTGTCAAGAGCGATGACCGTTTCGCCGCGGGCGGCCAGCTGCTTGACGACATGGCTGCCGATGTAGCCGGCGCCGCCGGTCACAAGGATGGCGTTCTTGTTCAAGAGAGCTCCTGTCCGCCTTGGATTGTTCTGCTGTCGCGCGGGCAGCCGCCGCCGTCCGCCTTCGCGGGCGGGCAGCGGCTTTGCCTCAACATCTAGATGAGCGCGACAGGCGGTCGATTCAATGCGCTGCGACTGCGTCGCGGAGCTCTCGCCAAGCGTCGAGCATGTGGTTATACTTGCGCTCCGCCGCGCGGGGCCTGGACACGGAACGCGCGGAGGCGGTTGACACGGCTGGCTTCTGTCATGAAACTACGCCGTTCACGCGCTGGAGGGGTTCCCGAGCGGTCAAAGGGGGCAGACTGTAAATCTGCTGGCTCAGCCTTCGAAGGTTCGAATCCTTCCCCCTCCACCAGCTTATCGCTGGCAGTGTCGCGATACGATTGTCCGGCAGCGGCGCCTGGCGCCGCTGCGGTTCCGGCGGTCAGCGAGCCGCCGGGGCGGTTAAGGCCGGCGGTGCCGGTGCCGCTGACTGCCCGTGCTTGCTTTGAGCGGGCAGTGCGGGAGCAAGGCTGTGCGGGTGTAGTTCAATGGTAGAACCTCAGCCTTCCAAGCTGATGATGTGGGTTCGATTCCCATCACCCGCTCCATCAGCAGAAGGCCGGCGTTCGAGCGCGGCCTTCGGGTGCAGGTAGCAGGGCCCATGTAGCTCAGTTGGTAGAGCACGTCCTTGGTAAGGACGAGGTCACCGGTTCAATCCC
>JAJUFY010000278.1 GCA_029263635.1 Ectothiorhodospiraceae bacterium
CCCCCCACCACCCCCCGTCGGGATACCCCGGCGGGGGGTCGTGCCTTTGGGAGGAAGTAAAAGGAGCTGCCGTTATGCGTACCTCAAGGGATGCAGCAGGCGAGCTGCTCGCCTTCATCGATGCCAGCCCCACGCCTTGGCATGCATGCCATTCGGTCGAAAACAGGCTCAAGCAGGCCGGTTTTCAGCGCCTCGAGGAGACCGACGACTGGCGGCTGATGCCGGGCATGTCGGCCTATGTGGTGCGCGATGGCAGTTCCATCGTCGCCTTTCGGCTTGGCGAGCCATCGCAGGGCATGCGCATCGTCGGTGCGCATACCGATTCACCAGGTCTCAGGATCAAGCCGCAGGGTGCCTTCGCCCGCGCCGGTTTGCTTAATCTCGGCGTCGAGATCTACGGGGGGCCGATCCTGGCCACTTTTGCCGACCGCGATCTCAAGCTCGCTGGCCGCGTATTGACGAGCGATTCCGCCGGCAGCTTCAAGAGTCATCTGATCGATTTCAAGCGGCCCTTGCTGCGGCTGCCGAATCTCGCCATCCATCTGAATCGTGACGTCAACGAGCAGGGCCTGCGCTTCGACGCGCAGGAAGAACTGCCGCTCGTGCTCGGCAGCATTGCCGAACAGGTTCCTGCCGAGCAGGAGCTGTACAGGTTGCTCGCGGACGCCCTGCAGGTGGAGCCGGAAGCGATCCTGAGCTGGGACCTGGCTGCGGTGGATGTGCAGCCGGGCGCCTTCTTCGGCAAGGATGAGGAGTTCATCGCTGCCGGTCGCCTCGACAACCTGGCTTCCTGCCATGCCGGGCTCGAGGCGCTGTTGAATTCCGAACCGCAGGCCGCGACGCAGGTGCTGGCACTGTTCGACCATGAGGAGGTCGGCAGCGAGAGCTACAAGGGGGCTGACGGCACCTTTCTCCAGGATACGATTGTCCGCATCGCCGCCGCGCTGGGCTGTGAGAGCGCAAGCGACCGCCGCCGGCTGGCGGCGAGGAGCGTGCTGGTCAGCGCCGACATGGCGCATGCGGTACACCCGGGCTTCATGCGCTACTACGAACCGCAGCACAGTGTCCGGCTCAACGGCGGCCCGGTGATCAAGATCAACGCCAAGCAGCGCTACGCCACCGATGCGGTCGGCGAGGCCTATTTCGGCTGGCTGTGCCGGGAGGTCGAGGTGCCGCACCAGAAGTATGTGCATCGCAACAACCTGCCCTGCGGCAGCACCATAGGCCCGATCTCGGCTGCCCGGCTCGGGATTCGCACCATCGATGTCGGCAATCCGATGTGGGCCATGCATAGCGCCAGAGAAAGTGCCGGCACCCATGACCATGACATGATGATCAGGGTGCTGACCCGCTTTTACGGCGACACCACCCAGCTGCAGGGATAGAGCCATGCCGGACGGGATGGCACGTGCGCGCACCTTGCTTGCCACGCTGGCCGATGGCCGGTTCCACTCGGGGCAGGAGCTGGGCCAGGCCCTGGGAGTGAGCCGGGCGGCGATGTGGAAGCTGGTCGAGCGGCTGCGCAAGTACGGCGTCCAAATCGATGCGGTGGCCGGCCGTGGCTACCGTCTGGCGCAGCCGGTGGAACTGCTGGAACCAACTGCGATCGCCGCCGCCTTCGAATCCTCCTACGGCAGGCCGCTGCCGGTCGAGGTCCTGTTCCGCTGCGACTCGACCAACCACGTGCTGCTGGAGCGGGCGCGGGCAGGCGCTGACGCGCAGCTGTTGACCACCGAAATCCAGCACGCCGGCCGCGGCCGTTGGGGGCGCCGCTGGGCGGCGCCGTTCGGGAGCTCGCTGTGCCTGTCGCTGCTGTGGCGGTTCCCGCCGCTGCCGCATGGACTGGCCGGGCTGAGCCTGGCCATTGCCATCGGCGTCGCGGAGGCGCTGACCGCGCTCGAGGCACCGGTGCGGCTCAAATGGCCGAACGATATCCTGCTCGGTGAGAAAAAGCTCGGGGGGATTCTTATCGAAATCGTCGGCGAGGTCGAAGGGCCGTGTTCGGCGGTGATCGGCATCGGTCTCAACCTGACCGGCGGGGAGACCATCGCCGCGCAGGCAGAGCAGCCCGTGGCGACGCTGGAGCAGGCGCTCGGCGTGCGCGCTTGCGCCCGGAACAGCCTCGCCGGCCAGGTTGGTGCGGCCATGGCTTCGGTCTGCGAGCGCTTCGCCGCGGAGGGCTTTGCAGCGTTTGCGCCGCGCTGGCGACAGTACGATGCCTTTGCCGATATGCCGGTGGTCCTGATGCTGCCGGGGGAGGATGTGCGGGGCATCGCCAGAGGCGTGGATGCCAGGGGCGGGTTGCTGCTGGAGCGCGACGGCCGGGTCGAGACCCGCCACAGCGGCGATCTCAGGTTGAGGCTGCGGCGTGATACTGCTGCTTGATATCGGCAACACCCGCATCAAGTGGGGCTGGCTGCAGGCAGGCCTGCTCCGGCCCGGCGGCGCCGTGGCGCATGGGCGCCACCCGCAGCGGGTACTGGCCGACTGGACGCAGGCACCGCGGCCGCAGCGGGTGCTGGCTGTCAGTGTGGCAACCCAGCAGCTGAATGGTGCCGTGACCGCCTGGCTCAAGCGCCACTGGAATCTGGACATGCAGCTGGTCCGCCCCAGCGCGGCAGCGGCCGGGGTCCGCTGCGGTTATGCAAACCCGGATCAGCTGGGGGCCGACCGCTGGGTGGCGGCGATCGGTGCCTATGCACTCAGTCGCACGGCGGTCTGCGTTGTCGACTGCGGCAGCGCCCTGACCCTGGATGCCGTGGATGCCGAAGGCCAGCACCGGGGAGGGCTGATCGCCCCCGGCTGGCAGCTGATGCGGGAATCGCTGCACCGTGGCACGGCCAGGCTGCCGCTTGCAGGAGCCGACGGGGTCCAGCTGTTCGCGACCGATACCGACAGCGCCATCGCCAGCGGCACCCTGCTGGGCGCCGCGGCAATGATCGACCAGCTGGCAGGCCGCATGGCCGCCGAACTGGGTGGCTCGGCCACACTCTGGCTGACCGGCGGCGGCGCCCCGGCGCTGCAGCCGTACCTGAGGCTGGAATTCCGTCATGAACCCGACCTGGTGCTGCAGGGGCTGGCGGTGCTGGCTGCCGGCATAGGGGGCGGGCGGCTCGACTAGAGCGGCCTCCGTTCGGCCGGTTGTCAAGGCGAAGGCGACTCTCTACCATGTCGGCGGCCGAAGTCTCGCACGGATTATGCTGGCGTAGCTCAGTTGGTAGAGCGGCTGATTTGTAATCAGCGGGTCGGGGGTTCGAGTCCTCTCGCCAGCTCCAGTTCAAGCCCCGCAGGACGTTGATCCTGCGGGGCTTTTTGTTTCCCCTCCTGGCGCCGCGACCGCCAGCGGCAGC
>JAJUFY010000194.1 GCA_029263635.1 Ectothiorhodospiraceae bacterium
ATGAAGTAGAACCGGCCGTCCTGGTACAGGAACTCGAAGGTGCCGGCGCCGCGGTAGTTCATCCGCCGGCAGGCGGCCGCGCACAGCTCGCCGATCTCCTCGCGCTGCTCCTGGGTGATCCCCGGAGCCGGCGCTTCTTCGACGACCTTCTGGTGGCGGCGCTGCATGGAACAGTCGCGCTCGCCGAGGTGGATGGCGTTGCCCTGGCCGTCGCCCAGCACCTGGATCTCGATATGGCGCGGGTTGTCCAGGAACTTTTCCATGTAGACGGTGCTGTTGCCGAAGGCGTTGCTTGCCTCCGACTTGGTCAGCGAGATGGCGTTGAGCAGCTGCGATTCGCTGTGCACGACCCGCATGCCGCGGCCGCCGCCGCCACCCGAGGCCTTGATGATGACCGGATAGCCGATATCGCGGGCGATCCGCAGGTTGGTGTCCGGATCATCGCCCAGCGGGCCGTCCGAGCCTGGCACGCAGGGGATGCCGGCTGCCTTCATCGCGTTGATGGCCGAGACCTTGTCGCCCATCACGCGGATGGTGTCCGGATGCGGGCCGATGAAGACGAAGCCGGACTGCTCGACGCGTTCCGCGAAGTCGGCGTTCTCGGCCAGGAAGCCGTAGCCGGGATGGATGCCGACGGCGTCGGTGACCTCGGCCGCCGAGATGATGGCCGGGATGTTCAGATAGCTCTGCCCGGATTGGGGCGGACCAATACAGACCGACTCGTCCGCCAGCCGCACGTGCTTGAGGTCACGGTCGGCGCTGGAGTGGACGGCGACAGTACTGATGCCGAGTTCGCGGCAGGCGCGCAGGATGCGTAGCGCGATTTCGCCGCGGTTGGCGATGAGGATTTTCTCGAGCATGGAAGATGCCTGTCCTGTTGGCGAGGGTTACTCGATGACGAACAGCGGCTGGTCGAACTCGACCGGCTGCCCGTTTTCCACCAGGATAGCCTTGATGACGCCGTCCTTGTCCGCTTCGATCTGGTTGAGCATCTTCATGGCTTCGATGATGCAGAGCGGATCGCCGACCTTGACGCGGCTGCCAACTTCGGTGAACGGCTTGGCACCCGGCGCCGGCGCCCGATAGAAGGTACCGACCATGGGCGAGCGGACGGTATGGCCCGCCGGCACGGCCGGTTCGTCGGCGGCCGCCGGAGCAGCGGGCTGCGGAGCGGCGGCAGGTGCCGGCGCGGCAGTCGGGACGGTGACATGCTGCACGGTCGGAACAGGTGCAACGCTGCTGCCGCGGCTGATACGGACCGATTCCTCGCCTTCCTGGATCTCGATCTCGTTGATGCCCGATTCCTCGAGAAGCTCGATCAGGCGCTTGATCTTGCGAATATCCATCAGTGCTTGTCCTTATTTGTTCGACAAATGGCGCACTGCGGCCTGCAGTGCGAGTTCGTAGCCTTGAGCGCCGAAGCCGGAAATGACGCCCACGGCAATGTCCGAGAAATACGACTGCCGTCGGAATGCCTCGCGGGCATGAACGTTCGACAGATGGATTTCGATGAACGGGATGCCGACTCCGAGCAGCGCGTCGCGCAGGGCGATGCTGGTATGGGTAAAGGCGGCGGGATTGAAGAGGATGAAGGCCGTGCCATCCGTGCCTGCAGCATGGATGCGCTCGATCAGCGCGTGTTCGCTGTTGCTTTGCAGGCTCTCAAGCTGGATGCCGGCCGCTGCCGCCTGTTCGGCCAGGCGTGCGCAGATGTCGTCCAGGGTGTCGCGCCCGTAGATGGACGGCTCTCGCCGTCCCAACAGGTTCAGGTTGGGCCCATTCAGCACCAGCACCTTGTTCATCGCATCCTCGCAGGCCTTCAGCGCGTCCCGATTGCACAGGGAGCGGATTCTGCAGCAATCGTGACAGGATGTCTACTTCCCTGCAAGATACGCGAAAATCGCCGAAGATCTCTGCCAGATTGCTGCTAGGTGCTGCCCAGGAGCGGGCGGACCGCTGCTTCGAGCTCCTGTCGTTCGAGTTCGCCGCGGAAGATGTGGCGGACGATGCCCTGCCGGTCGATGATGGCGGTATGCGGCAGGGTTCCGGCATCGTTGGCGTACAGCTGCGATACTTCCAGCGCCGCCTGCACGCCGTACAAAATGGGATAGTTTACTCCCGCTTCTTCGGCGAAACTTCGAGCTGCGTCACGTTTGTCGACGGCAACGCCGACGATCTGCAGGCCCTGCGGGCCCAGTTCGCGCTGCAACTCCACGAGCATCGGCACTTCCCGCACGCAGGGCGGGCACCAGGTGGCCCAGAAGTTGAGAACGACGACCTTGCCGTCCCATTGCGCGACCGACTGCAGCTGGTCGTCCAGGTCCGGCAGCTGGAACAGCGGGCGCCGGCTCGCCTCGGCAAGGCGCTGCGCCTTGTCGTAATACAGGTAGCCCCCGATGCCGGCGCCGGCGCCGATGACAGCGGCGACGATGACGGCGGCGGCAAAGCGCCAGTTCATAGCAGACCTCCGAATGCGGTGCGGACGCGGGCGGCGAAGGCGGCCGGCTCAAGGAAGCCGACCACGCGCTGATCGGTGCGCTCGATGCCCTGTGCGTCGTAGAAAATGACTGCGGGCGGCAGGAAGACGTCAAGGTGCTTGAGCAGGGCCTTGTCGTCCTCGGTCATGGCCGTCACGTCGATGGTCAGCAAGTGCGCGCCGCGCAGGGCCTGCTGCACTTCCGGCGCCGGGAATGTGGCGCGCTCGAGCTGGATGCAGTACACGCACCAGTCGGCGCGCACGTCCAGCATGACCGGCTGCTGCATGCTGCGGGCCTGCGCCAGTGCTGCCTCGAGCTCCGCCACGGTATGCACGCGTCGTGACGCCGCGACGGTGGTGGCAGCCTCGGTGCGGGCGCCGATCCCGGCCAGTGGCCGCCAGAAGTCGCTGCCGCCGGTCGCAGCACCGACCAGCAGCAGGCTGCCCCAGACCAGCAGCAGCACCCCGCCGAATTTGCGCAGCCTCGCACCGCCGCCGGCGTCGACGGTGAGCGGATCGAAGGCGCCGAGATAGACGGCACAGCCAAGCAGCAGCGCTCCCCAGAGCGCCAGCGCCAGGTGGCCGGGCAGCAGGCGCTCCACCAGCCACAGGGCGACGATGAGGAAGCCGACCCCGAACAGCTGGCGGACCCGCTCCATCCACGGTCCCGAACGTGGCAGCCAGCGGCCGGCGGCGGTGCCGATCAGCAGCAGCGGCAGCCCCATGCCGTTGGCCAGGATGAACAGCGCCAGGCCGCCGAGGACGTAGTCGCCCGTGCCGCTGATGAAGGCCAGCGCGGCGATCAGCGCCGGGCCCGAGCAGGCGCCGACGATCAGCGCCGACAGCACGCCCATGATGGCGGCGCCGATGAAGGTGCCGCCTTTCTGCATACGGGAGAGCTCCGTCAGCCGGGTTTGCAGGCCGGCCGGCAGCTGCAGGGTGAATACGCCGAACATCGCCAGCGCCAGGACCACGAACAGGCCCGCGAAGGCCCCCAGGATCCAGGGGCTCTGCAGATCCGCCTGGATCGCCACGCCCGACAGGCCGGCGGCGATGCCGGCCAGCGCATAGGTCACGGCGGTGGCTTCGACGTAGACCAGCGACAGCAGGAAGGCGCGCATGCCGCCACGGTGGCGGTCGCCGGCGATCAGGCCCGATAGGATCGGGATCATCGGATAGAGGCAGGCGGTGAAGGCGAGCAGCAGGCCGGCGACGAAGAAGCCGCCGAGGATCAAGAGCGGCTGGCCGCCGGCGAGCAGGCCCTGGAGGCCGCCGCCGGCTGCCGGTGCGGGCGCCGTCGGCAGCGGCTGAGCGGGGGCGCTGCCAGCCGCCAGCACGACTTCGGTGGACTGCGGTGGATAGCAGAGACCGGCATCGGCACAGCCCTGATACTGCGCCTGCAACAGGGTGCCTTCGGGCAGCGGCCGGTCGAGCCGGAGCCGGGCCTCGACCGGGCCGTACAGCACCCGCAGCCGACCGAAGTAGGGGTCGTCCATGAGGGTGCCTTCGGGCAGCGTCAGCTCGACCGTTTCGGCTTCGCCGTTCGGCAAGGTCAGCGCAATCTTGTCGCGATAGAGATAGAAACCCTCGCGGGTATCCCAGCGGGCGACGATTTCCTGCGGTGAGGCCAGCACGGCGCTGAACGGGAAAGCCTCTTCCGCCGGCGGAAACTTGGTTTGCGCGGAACCGCCGAACAGGCCGCCCAGGCCACTGGCATGGACGGGCAGCGTCAGGCAGAGAGTGAGGAGCAGCAGTACGGTCCGCCGCAATTGCATCGGCATGTCGATGAAGCCCTGGTCCTTATTTGTGTGCGGAGGTCTGCTCGCGCATCCAGTGCAGGTATCCGCTCAGCCCTCTGACGACAGGGACCGCAATGATCTCGGGAAGTTCGTAAGGATGGAGATCGCGGATGAGCTGCTCGGCCCGAGGATAGGCCTCGTCCGTGGTCTTGATGATCAGCTGCAGCTCGGGATCGGCATGGGTTTCTCCCTGCCAGCGATAGAACGAGGTCAGCCCCGGCAGTACGTTGACGCAGGCGGCAGCGCCGTCCTCGATCAGCGTCTCGGCGATCCGGCGGGCGACCTCCATGCTCGGGCAGGTGCACAGCAGTACGAGATGGGTGGCGTCCATATAAACTCCCGGGCTTCTGCCCTCGCCGCCGGCTGCAGGCGGCGGTCTTTGCACAGGCTGGGGCTTGAATTGTACCAGCCCGCCCCTTACAGGGGGCTGGTCTGCCGCGGGCATTTCCTATCTTGACTCCCGTTTGCGCCCGACTATCATTAGCACTCACCTG
>JAJUFY010000318.1 GCA_029263635.1 Ectothiorhodospiraceae bacterium
CCGCTTCCTGGGTCTCGACGACGATGCGATCGATCTCATCCAGCCGGTCCCTGACCGCCGGATGCAGCCGCACGGCGCATTCGACGGCCGTCTGGGCGTGGAACTCGGCCGGGAAGGAGATCTTGAACAGCACGTTCTCCATCACGTAGCTGCCGTAGCGCTGCGGGACGCGCAGCTTGTTGCCCTTGAACAGCACGTCCTGGAAGCCCCAGGTCGGCGCCGACAGCGCCGCCGGGTAGCCGATTTCGCCGGTCAGCGCGATCAGTGCCAGCCGCACGCCGCGGGCGGTGGCGTCCCCCGCCGCCCAGCTCTTGCGCGGGCCGGCCTGTGGGGCGTGGCGATAGGCGCGCAGCGCCGAGCCATCGAGCCAGGCGTGGGAAACGGCGCTGATCACCTCCTCCAGCGTGCCGCCCAGCATGGCGGCGGCGACTGCGGTGGAGGCGATGCGGACCAGCATGACGTGGTCCAGGCCCACCCGGTTGAAGGCGTTCTCCAGCGCCAGCACGCCCTGGATCTCATGCGCCTTGATCATGCCGGTGAGCACCTCGCGCATCGGCAGCGGCGGCTGACCGGCGGTGACGCGCCGGCGCGAGAGGTAGTCGGCCACCGCCAGCACGGCGCCCAGGTTGTCGGAAGGGTGGCCCCATTCGGCGGCAAGCCAGGTGTCGTTGAAGTCCAGCCAGCGGACCATGACGCCGATGTTCCAGGCCGCCGTGACCGGATCGAGCCGGTAATGGGTGCCGGGCACCTTGACCCCGTTCGGCATCTCCGCGCCCTCCACAACCGGCCCCAGCAGCTTGGTGCAGGCCGGGAACTTCAGCGCCAGCATGCCGCAGGCCAGGGTGTCCATCAGGTCGTAGCGGGCCGTCTCGTAGGCTCCTCGGCTGTCGATCTTGGCCTCGACGGCATAACGGGCGATGTCCACCAGCTCCTGGTCGGGCTCGGGGCGCCGGGCACTGCGGATGTCATGGGCAGCCATGGCGAGATCCTCCGTGATCCTTGAGCCGGCCGGTCAGAATCCAATTTCCGGATCCTGGATCAGATTGTCGACAATTGTCCTTGCCGGCCGGTCTGTTCCTGGCTAGATTGGTTTCCCTAGCTGCCGATTGTCGACAACAGATGGCATCCATGCCTGATTCCGCTCTGAAAACCCCGGCGCCGGACAGCCGCACGCTGGCCGATCAGGTCTTCACCCGGCTGCAGGACGATATCGTTCTTGGGGTGCTGAAGCCGGGCACCAAGCTGGGCGAGGCGGAGCTGGCGGCTCGCTACGGCGTGAGCCGCGGGCCGCTGCGCGAGGCAATCCGCCGGCTGGAGTCGCGCAAGCTGCTGGAGCGCATTCCCCACGTCGGTACCCGGGTGGCTTCGCTCGAGCTTGCCGATCTGATCGAGATTTACCGGGTACGGGAGGCGCTGGAGGGCATGGCGGCGCGGCTGGCGGCCGAGCAGATGACGGCGGCCGAAGTCGCCGGGCTGTGGGAGCTGCTGGCCCTGCACGAGCAGCAGCAGGATCTGCAGGACGACGTCGCCTATTTCCAGCACGCCGGCGACCTGGATTTCCATTACCGCATCATCCAGGGCAGCCATAACCGTACCCTGATCGATCTGCTGATCGGCGAGATCTACCACCGGGTGCGGATGTACCGCTATCAGTTTTCCATGACCGCCAACCGGCCGCGCAAGGCGCTCACCGAGCACCGCCGTATCGCCGAAGCCATCGAGGCCCGCGACGGCGAGATGGCGGAACTGCTGATGCGCCGGCACATCAGCCGGGCGCGGGAGTATCTGGAGGCGCGGCAAGCGCCGGGTTCTAGCGACACCAACAGGAGTCCGACAACATGAACACCCACTATCGCAAGCCCCTGCCGGGCACCTCGCTGGATTATTTCGATGCCCGTGCCGCGGTCGAGGCGATCCAGCCCGGCGCCTACGACAGGCTGCCCTACACCTCCAGGGTGCTGGCCGAGAACCTGGTGCGCCGCGCCGAGCCGGCGCGGCTCAAGGACTTCCTCCGGCAGCTGATTGAGCGCAAGCGCGAGCTGGATTTCCCCTGGTACCCGGCGCGGGTGGTCTGACACGACATCCTCGGCCAGACCGCGCTGGTGGACCTCGCCGGCTTGCGCGACGCCATTGCCGAGAAGGGTGGCGACCCAGCCAAGGTGAATCCGGTGGTGCCGGTGCAGCTGATCGTCGACCATTCGCTGGCGGTCGAGCATGCCGGCTTCGAGCCGGACGCCTTCGCCAAGAACCGCGCCATCGAGGACCGCCGGAACGAGGACCGCTTCCACTTCATCGAGTGGACCAGGAAGGCGTTCAAGAACGTCGACGTGATCCCGCCCGGCAACGGCATCATGCACCAGATCAACCTGGAGAAGATGTCGCCGGTGGTGCAGGTGCAGGACGGCGTCGCCTTCCCGGACACCTGCGTGGGCACCGATTCCCACACCCCGCACGTCGACGCCCTCGGCGTGATCGGCATCGGCGTCGGCGGCCTGGAGGCCGAGAACGTGATGCTGGGTCGGGCGTCCTGGATGCGGCTGCCGGAGATCGTCGGCGTCGAGCTGACCGGCAAGCGCCAGCCCGGCATCACTGCCACCGACATCGTGCTGGCCCTGACCGAGTTCCTGCGCAAGGAGCGGGTGGTCGGCGCCTATCTGGAGTTCTATGGCGAAGGCGCGGCCAGCCTGACCCTGGGCGACCGTGCCACCATTTCCAACATGGCTCCCGAGTACGGCGCCACGGCGGCGATGTTCTACATCGACCAGCAGACCATCGACTACCTGAAGCTTACCGGCCGCGACGACGAGCAGGTGCGGCTGGTGGAGCTGTACGCCAAGCAGACCGGTCTGTGGGCGGAC
>JAJUFY010000330.1 GCA_029263635.1 Ectothiorhodospiraceae bacterium
ATGGTGTCGATCACCGGCTGCCAGGCCTTCGCCACCTCGGGCACCTGCGACGGCTGCACGATGGTGTGCTTGCCGGTTTCCACGGCAGCCTGCCGACCAGCCTTGTCGATCTGGTCGAACACCTGGCCGGCCTTGCGCGACCACTTGAGGCCGGAGTTGTTGTCGATGACCTTCTTCAGGTCGGCCGGCAGCGAGTCATAGACGCGCTTGTTCATCGACAGCACGAAGTCCAGCCGGTACATCGGCACTTCCAGGTGCTGGGTGGTGAGCTCGGTCAGGCGGAACACGTGCATGCCTTCCCAGGGCATGGTCAGCCCGTCCAGCACACCGCGCTGCAGCGCCTGATACACCTCCGGCGCCGGCATGCCGACCGGATTCGCGCCCTGGTCCTTGAGCATGTCGGCCACCACCGCCGTCGGCCGACGGATGCGCAGGCCGTTGAGCTCGCCCGGCTGGTTCACCGGCTTCTGCACGGTATGCAGGTAGCCCGGCCCGTGCGTGAACAGGAACACCACGTGAGAGTCCTTGTACTCATCGGCAATGGCACCGCTGTCGTAGAGCTTCTGCAGCACGCAGCTGCCCTGCTCGGCGGTCTCGCCGAACGGCGGCAGCTCGACGATCTGCGACAGCGGGAAGCGGCCGGCGGTGTAGCCCTGCGCCGTGGCGGAAAGGTCGGTGACACCGCGGGTGGCAGCCTGGTACGACTGGTCCGCCTTGGTCAGCGTCTGCGACGGGAAAATCTGCACCTTGATCCGACCATTGGATTCGGTCTCGACAGCCTTGGCCCAGGCTTCGAAGATCTCGGTGTTCTGCTTGGAATTGGCTGGCCAGAAGTGGGAAAACTTCAGCGTCACTTCCGCGCTCTGGGCCGGCATCGCCAATCCCAGCGCCAGACCGGCAATCACGCCCAGCATGGCTGTTCTGTTGCGCATCTCGTAGCTCCTCCGAGTGAGTCGTGTTTTCGTCAGGCCGGATGAAACCGCGGGCCAGAGCGATTAAGCCTTGCACCGCCGGCTCATGCCGTCCAGCTCCCGGATCGCACTGTTCAGGATCGTCCGCTATACGCACATGTATGCACAGTGCGCACAGCGGCAATCTAGATGATGCCGCCCGGCAGCGTCAAGGCAACGGCTGGTAGTCGGGATGGGTGCCGATGATCTCCGCCCAGACACCGCTGAGCGAGATCTCGCGCCGCTCGGTCCGATCCACCCACTGCGTGGGCGAGTTCTCGGCGGGGCTGAAGCGCACGCCCCAGATCGGCTCGAAGGCATCGGTACGGAGGGAATAGCGAACGTCGCCGATCACATCCGGCTCGTCGGGAGCCCGGGCGGTCCAGCCGCCGGAGAACCAGCTGAAGCGGCGAAAGTCGGCCACAATCCGTGGATTGTCGCGCAATTCCGGCGGCAAGGCGTGCAGATCGACCCGCTCCGCTCGCGCCCCCGGCGTCCAGCTCGGCCTGCCCAGCCAGGGCACGCGGATACGATCGACATAGAAATACTCCCCGGCCTGGTACAGCGACCGCCACACCAGCTGGTTGCCGAGCGTCGGGAACACTTCCCCGCGCTCCACCTGGTGCCCCCGCTGCGCGGCTATCTGCGCCTGCACCTCCAATGCCCGATCCCGCTGCAGCATGCCGGAGAACAGGTACGCCAGGCAGAACAGCAGCGCCACCGCGGCCGGCCGTCGCGAACGCCGCAGCGCCGCCCAGGCAACGCCGGCCAGGAGCGCCAGGGTGAAGACCGGGTCGATGATGGACACCACGTCCCAGGCCACCCGGTACGAGGAAAATGGCCAGAGCAGCTGGGTGCCGTAGCTGGTGCAGGCATCCAGCAGGCCATGGGTGGCGTAGCCGAGCGTGGCCGCGCCGAGCACCGGCTTCCAGTCCGCGCGGTAGCGCCGGCGTGCCAGCCAGGGCAGCGAGGCAATGGCGCCGCCCGCCGGAATGAACGCCAGGGCATGGGTGAAATGCCGGTGGTACTCGACCGCCAGCAGCGGATCGTCGGCGCTGCGGATCAGCACGTCCAGGTCCGGGATCAGGCCGCCGACGGCACCGATCAGCCATGCCCGCTTGAGGCGGCGCCCGAACGCCGCCTGCGCCGCCGCCGCGCCGATCAGCCCCTGCGTGAGCGGATCCATCTCGCTATTTCTTCTGCGACTTCGCCAGCGCCTGATCGATATCCCAGAGGATGTCGTCCACCGTTTCCAGGCCCACCGAGATGCGCACCATGTCGGCCGACACCCCCGCCTTTTCCAGGTCGGCGTCATCGAGCTGGCGGTGGGTGGTGGAGGCCGGGTGGATCACCAGCGTCTTGGCATCGCCGATGTTGGCCAGGTGCGACAGGAACTGCACCGACTCGATGAACTTGATGCCGGCCTCGCGGCCGCCCTTGACACCGAAGGTGAACACCGAGCCGGCGCCCTTGGGCAGGTATTTCTTGGCCAATGCATGGTAGGGGCTGTCCGGCAGGCCGGCGTACTTCACCCAGGACACCAGCGGATGGCCCTGGAGGAACTCGGCGACTTTCCGGGCGTTCTCGACGTGGCGCTCCATGCGCAGCGGCAGCGTCTCCAGCCCCTGCAGGAACAGGAAGGCATGCATCGGCGCGAGCGTGGGGCCCAGCGTGCGCAGCGGCTCGCAACGGGCCTTCATGGTGAAGCCGAAATCGCCGAAGGTCTCGTAGAA
>JAJUFY010000017.1 GCA_029263635.1 Ectothiorhodospiraceae bacterium
GTGATCGGCGCGGCGGCCGGCGGCGTGCTCGGGCAGCTGGCCGGCCAGCTTGCGCCCGGCGCCGCCAGCTCTGTCGGTTTCTACGCGCTGATCGGGATGGGCGCGATGATGAGCGCATCGTTGCGGGCACCACTCGCCGCCATCACCGCGATGCTCGAACTGACCGGCAACCCGAACGTCATCATGCCGGGCATGCTGACCGTCGCTGCCGCGACCCTGGTCTGTAGCGAGGTCTTCAAGCAAGGCTCGGTATTCACCGTGCTGCGGCCACAGGGGGGCGGCAGGCACCGGGACGAGCTACTGCAAGGCCTGGCGCGGCTCGGGATCGCGCCGGTGATGGACAGGCGCCTGGCGGTGCTGCCGCGCCATGTCGACAGGTCCTCGCTGGAAGCGGCATTGAAACGCCAGCCGCGCTGGATCCTGCTGCAGGAACAGCCGACCGAGCCGCCACTGGCGCTGCTGCCGGTCACCGACGTGCTGGCGGAACTGCAGTCCTGCGAGCCGCAGCAGCCGGTCGATCTGCTGGCCATGCCGGCCAAGCGCCTGCAGCCTGCGGCCATCGACCTGCGGGCGACATTACGGGAGGCTCTGGATACGATGCGCGAAAAAGGCGCCGAGGCCCTGTACGTGGTGCACGGCCGTGCCGCCTCCCGCCAGCGCATTTACGGCATCATCACCCGTGGCGACATCGAGAGCCAGTTCTTCCTCTGACAACGGTAACGATTGGGAAAGCCGATGCTCTACCTGTGGCTCAAAGCCCTGCACATCATCTTCGTGATCACCTGGTTCGCGGCACTGTTCTATCTGCCGCGACTGTTCGTCTACCACGCCATGAGCACGGATGCGCCCAGCATCGAGCGCTTCAAGCTGATGGAACGCAAGCTCTACCGCGGCATCATGACACCGAGCGCGGTGCTGGCGGTCGGCTTCGGACTGAGCCTGCTCTGGCAGGCGCCGCAGTGGCTGCAGCAGGGCTGGCTGCACGCCAAGCTGGCGCTGGTGGCGGCCCTGATCGGTTATCACATCTGGTGCGGGCGGCTGCTGCGGGTCTTCCGGGACGACCGCAACCGCCACTCGCATGTCTGGTACCGCTGGTTCAACGAGGCGCCGGCCCTGGCGCTTTTCGCCATCGTGATCCTGGTGGTGGTGAAGCCGTTCTGAGCTGCCGCCGCCGGCGGCAGCTCGATGCGGCTCAGGGCGAGGTATCCAGCTGGGACTGCTGGTAGTTCTGCAGGCCGAGGCGGTCGATCAGGCCGAGCTGGGTCTCCAGCCAGTCGATGTGTTCTTCCTCGCTTTCGAGGATCTCTTCCAGCAGGTCGCGGGTGACGTAGTCCTGCACCGATTCGCAGTAGGCGATTGCTTCGCGCAGCAGCGGGCAGGCTTCGTGCTCCAGCCTGAGATCGCACTCGAGGATTTCCTTGACGTCCTCGCCGATGTAGAGCTTGCCAAGATCCTGCAGGTTGGGCAGCCCCTCCAGGAACAGGATCCGCTCGATGAGGCGGTCGGCATGCTTCATCTCGTCGATCGATTCCTCATACTCCTTCTCGCCAAGACGCTTGAGGCCCCAGTTGCGCAGCATGCGGGCATGCAGGAAGTACTGGTTGATCGCGGTCAGCTCGTTGGTGAGCGCGCGATTGAGGAATTCGATGACCTTGGGATCACCCTTCATGGCCGGCGGCCTCCCTGTAATTGAGTTCCTGAGCGGCCATTCTAGCGCAGGGCGCGGAAGGCTGCCGGGCGGGTAACGGCGGGAGCGGCAGGATAGCGGGGGGTCAGGCTGCCGATGCGCGGGCGGCTTCCAGCACCGGCAGGCGGCGGGCGCTGTCGAGGATTTCCTTGGCGCATTCGCCGCATTTGCCGCAGGCACTGCACACGCCCAGCTTCAGGCGCAGTTCGCGCATGGTCCGCACCCCTTCGGCGGCGGCCTCACGAATTTGCCGATCGGTCACTGCACGGCAGACGCAGACGTACATAAGCCCTCCAAAGTCGATGGAGGACAGTAGAGCCCAAATGCGAAGCAGTGTCAATTGCTAATGATTCGCATTTTGTGAAGAGCCTCGCACCTTACGCCTCCTCAGCGACCGGCTCGCACCAACCCGCCGAGGCCGGCGTCTTCGATGGTCGCTGTGAGAAGCTCGCGCACCTCCTCCGCTGTCTCCATCCGCAGCGCCTGCGCCAGCAGGGCACGCATCTGGCTCTGGGGGATGCTGCGCGCCGCCCATTTCACCCGCAGGATGCTGGCCGCGCTCATGCTCAGGCTGTCGATCCCCATGCCGATCAACAGCAGCGCCCCACCCGGCTCACCGGCCATGCTGCCGCAGACGCTGACCGGCTTGCCCTGCCGATGGACCGTCTCGACCAGGCGCTGCAGGGCCCGCAGGACGGCCGGATGCAGATCGTCATAGAGGCGGGCCACCCGCGGATTGTTGCGGTCCACCGCCAGCAGGTACTGGGTCAGGTCGTTGGTGCCGATCGAGACGAAATCGACCCGCTGCGCCAATTCCTCGGCCTGGAAGATCGCCGACGGCACCTCGATCATGACGCCGACCGGCGGCATTTCCACCGCCCGCCCTTCCTCGCACAGCTCCGCATGCGCACGCCGCAGCAGCGCCAGCGCCTGGTCGACTTCCTCGACCCGGCTGATCATGGGGAACATGATCCGCAGGTTGCCGAGCCCGATGTTGGCGCGCAGCATCGCCCGCAATTGGGCCAGGAAGATTTCCGGATGGTCCAGCGTCAACCGGATCCCGCGCCAGCCGAGAAACGGATTCTCCTCGACCACCGGGAAATACGGCAGCGGCTTGTCGCCGCCGATGTCGAGGGTGCGCAGCACCACCGGCCGCGGCGCGAACGGACTCAGCACCTGCCGGTAGATGACGGTCTGCTCCTCCTCGCCGGGGAAGCGGTTGCGGACCATGAACGGGAATTCGGTCCGGTGCAGGCCGATTCCGTCGCATCCGACCTCCAGCGACGAATTGATATCCGACAGCAGCCCGGTGTTGGCATGCAGATAGATACGGGCACCGTCGGCCGTTTCCGCCGGAACCTCGCGCATGGCGCGCAGCCCCGCCGACAGTTCCGCCTCGTCGCGGAGCAGGCGGTTGTATTCCTGCCGAACTGGCGGCGGCGGCTCGATGAAGGCGCGGCCGGCGTAGCCGTCGACGATCACCTGCTTGCCCTCCAGACGGCCGACCGGCAGGTCTCCGACCCCCATGACGGCCGGCACGCCGAGCGCGCGCGCCAGGATCGCCGCATGCGAGCTGCCCGAACCGCGCACCGACAGGACGCCCACAAGCCGGTCGGGGGGAATCTCCGCGAGCTGCGAGGCGCTGAGCTCGTACCCGACGAGCACGGTGGCCGGCGGCGGCTCCCGCTTGTCGCCGCTGTCCAGCTGCAGCCGCATCAGGATCCGGCGGCCGATGTCGCGGATGTCGCTGGCGCGCTCGCTCAGGTACGGGTCTTCCATCTCGGTGAAGACCTTGATGTGCTTGCTGATGACCTCCCGCAACGCACCCGGCGCCCAGTTGCCCTGGCGGATCAGCTCCACCGTCTCGCCGACGATGCTGCTGCTGTCGAGCATCCGCAGATAGGCATCGAACAGCAGCTGCTCCTCGGCGGGAATGGAGCCGGCCAGCCTGGCCGCCAGATCCTGGACTTCCTCGCGTACCGCCTGCACAGCCGTCAGGAAGGTCTGGACCTCCTGCTCGGGGTCGTCGGTGCCGCGGTCGGGCACGGCGTTGAGATCCGCCGAGGCATAGACCACCATGGCCTGCCCGATCGCCACCCCGGGCGCTCCGGCAATGCCCTGCAGCGCCGCCCCACGGGACAGCGAATGATCCTGCAGGCCGTCGATGCCGCCGCTGACTTCGCTGTGGGCGATGGCGCCGGAAAGCTGGGCGGCCATGGTCATCAGGAAGGCGACTTCGTCGTCGTCGAAGCTGCGGGCTGCCTGCTGCTGCACCACGAGCACGCCGAGCAGCTGGCGGAAATGGATGATGGGCACGCCCAGGAAGGCGTGAAAACGTTCCTCGCCGGTTTCAGGGAAATAACGGAAACGCGGGTGCTGGTCGGCATGCTCGAGGTTGACCGGTTCCTCCCGCTCGCCGACCAGCCCAACCAGGCCCTCGCCACGCCGCAGCCGTACCTTGCCAACCGCGTCCGGGTTCAGGCCCACGGTCGCCATCAGCACGTATTCGTCGGCCTCACGGTCGACCAGATAGACCGAGCAGACGTCGACACCCATGGCCTCCGCGCCGCGCTCGACAATGATGCCGAGCGCGTGCTTGAGCCCGCGGGCCTCGTTGACCTCTTGAACGATGCGGTGCAGGGTGTCGAGCATCGGTACCGGCGCCATCCTCCGTCAGCCCGAACGGTGGCTCCGCCGGACGTCATTGCGTATTCCCCGGGCTATCCCGGCCGCCGCGCTCAGCGAGCGTTACGGCTGCGAGGCCGACGACGGCGATTTGCCCACGCCGGGGCGGCCGGCGCCCCGTTCGGGAACAGCAGCGGCGCGAGCTCGCCCAGTGCCCGCCGATAGACGCCGCGCTTGAAGAACACGACTTCGCGCAGCGGGTGCCAATAGTCGACCCAGCGCCAGTCGTCGAATTCCGGCCGGCCACAGGCGTTCAGGCAGACCTCGTCGTCGCTCGCGAGCATGCGCAGCATGAACCAGACCTGCTTCTGGCCGATGCACAGCGGTCGCTGGTGCTGACGAACCAGATACGGCGGCAGCCGGTAACGCAGCCACCCCCGCGTACAGCCGAGGATCTCTACCTGATGGGCCTGCAGCCCGACCTCTTCTTCCAGCTCGCGGTATAGCGCGTCCAGCGGACGCTCGTGCGACTTGATCCCGCCCTGCGGGAACTGCCATGCGTTCTGACCGACCCGGCGTCCCCAGAAGAGCTGTCCGCGGCTGTTACTCAGGACAATCCCGACATTCGGCCTGAATCCTTCCGCGTCAATCACATGAAGCCTTCTTCAGGATTTCGAGGACATAACGGCTTATTTTTCCACAAGGACCGTAGGGCGGCAAACCAGGCCGCGGCGCCTTTAGGCGCCAATCGGTCCATCCGCTACAATCCGGCCTCCGCCAGGCGGTCGGACCTCGACTGCCCTGCCCTTGGACCTGCTGCTGTAGGAGTGCCGCCTTGGCTCTTGCAATGTTCGACCTCGACAACACCCTGCTCGCCGGTGACAGCGATTACCTCTGGGGCCAGCATCTGGTCGAGCTGGGTGTGGTCGACGCAGCGGCCTACGCCGCCGCCAATCAGCGTTTCTACCAGGACTACCTGGACGGGACGCTGGATATCCACGCCTTTCTGGAATTCTCGCTGCAGCCCCTGGCCACGCACGAGCCGGATCTGCTGCACGCCTGGCGGGCGCAGTTCATCGAGGACAAGATTCACCCTCTGGTGCTTCCGGCAGCCCGAGAACTGATCGCGGAACATCGCCGCCGCGGCGACACCCTGCTGATCATCACCGCCACCAACCGCTTCATCACGCAGCCGATCGCCGACCTGCTCGGCATTGAGCACCTGCTCGCCACCGAGCCGGAATTCCTCGGCGGCCGCTACACCGGCCGTGCCGTCGGTACGCCCACTTTCCGCGAGGGCAAGGTCGCGGCGCTGGAGGAATGGCTGGCCGAGCACGCGATGGACCTTGCCGGCAGCTGGTTCTACAGCGACTCCCACAACGATCTGCCGCTGCTGGAGCGGGTCGACAATCCGGTCGCGGTCGACCCCGACGAGGCGCTGCGCCGCCATGCCGAACGCCACGGCTGGCCGGTGATCAGCCTGCGACAGCGCAGCCGGGGCTGAACGATCGCCGCTGGCAGGCGTCGCTAAAGCGGCGGAGACGGCATCCTCGCCGCCAGACGGAACGGCGGAAAGAAGGGCACCGGGGACGAGGCCCGCGCCGCCCCCTGCACAGGCTTGAGAGTCCGGCCGGGCAGCCTCATCTGCCCTGGCCTGGCAAGCCAGCGGCAAGGAGCAGCGGCATGAACGGCGTCCGGCAGCGCATGGAGAGCCACCCGGAACACACGGCGACCGATCTCGATCTGCTTAGCGACTGCATTCAGGCGCTGTTCGACTGCGCGCAGAGCTGCACGCTCTGCGCCGACGCCTGCCTGGCCGAGGAAAACATCGGACCGCTACTCGGCTGCATCCGCCTGAACCAGGACTGCGCCGATGTCTGCCTGATGACGGGCCGCATGCTGAGCCGGCAGCGCCACCCTGACTGGCAGTTGCTGCGCGGCGCACTGGAGCTGGCCTCCAAGGCCTGCGACGCCTGCGGCTCCGAATGCAGCCGCCACAGCTCGCATCATCTGCACTGCCGGCTCTGCTTCGAGATGTGCAGCCAGACCCAGGGCGCCTGCAACGCCCTGCTGGCCGAATTGCACAGCTAGCGCCGCCGGATGCGGGAAATCGGGGCTGGTGGCGCTTCGAGTGCCGATGCGCGCGGCGCTCAGGACTGCGCGCCGCGCTCCCGGGCGATGGCCCGATAGCCGATGTCGCGGCGGTAGAAGGCGCCTTCCCAGTCGATCTGCGCGGCCAGCTCGTAGGCCTGGGCCTGCGCCTCGGCCACGCTGTCGCCCAGCGCGCAGACGCACAGGACCCGGCCGCCATTGGTGAGCACGGTCTCGCCGTCGTCGGCCAGCCGAGTGCCGGCGTGGAAGACTTTCTGCCCCGGGGACTCGGTGGCCGGCAGGCCGCTGATCGGGCGGCCCTTCTCGTAGGCGCCCGGATAGCCACCGGCCGCCATTACCACGCCGAGGCTGGCCCGCGGATCCCAGTCGATGCTGGCCTGATCGAGCCGGCCGTCCAGCGCCGCCTCGATGAGGTCGACCAGATCGCTGCGCAGCCGCAGCAGGATGGGCTGGGTTTCCGGGTCGCCAAGCCGGCAGTTGTACTCCAGGACGCGCGGGTTGCCCTGGCTGTCGATCATCAGCCCGGCGTACAGGAAGCCGGTGTAGGGACGGCCGTCGGCGGCCATGCCGCGCACGGTGGGCTCGATCACTTCGCGCATCACCCGTTCGTGCAATTCGGCGGTCACCACGGGCGCCGGCGAATACGCGCCCATGCCGCCGGTGTTCGGCCCCTGGTCGCCGTCGTCACGCGCCTTGTGGTCCTGGCTGCTGGCCAGCGGCAGCACATGCTCGCCGTCGACCATGACGATGAAGCTCGCCTCTTCCCCTTCCAGGAAGTCCTCCACCACGATGCGGGCGCCGGCGGCGCCGAAGGCATTGCCGGCCAGCGCCTCTTCCGCGGCCCGCAGCGCTTCGTCGACGCTGCGGGCGACGGTCACGCCCTTGCCGGCAGCAAGGCCGTCGGCCTTCACCACAATGGGCGCCCCGCGGCTGCGGATGTAATCGCGGGCGGCATCGAGGTCGGTGAAGGTTTCGAAGCCGGCGGTCGGGATACCGTGGCGGGCCAGGAACTCCTTGGCGAACGCCTTGGAACCTTCCAGCTCGGCAGCGGCCCGAGTGGGGCCGAAGCAGCGCAGCCCGGCCTGACGGAAGGCGTCCACCACGCCAGCCACCAGCGGCGCCTCGGGCCCAACGATGGCGAGATCGATGCCGTTGTCGCGGGCGAACCCCACCAGCGCCGGCACATCCTCGCTTCCCAGCTCGACGTTGCGCACCTTCGGCTCCAGCGCCGTGCCGGCATTGCCGGGCGCCACGAAGACCTCCTCAACCCGCGCCGACTGCGCCACCTTCCAGGCCAGTGCGTGCTCGCGGCCGCCGCCGCCGATGATCAGGACCTTCATATCGCTCCCTCTAGACAGCCGCCGTTGCCCGACGGTCAGTGACGGAAATGGCGCATGCCGGTGAACACCATGGCCATGCCGTGCTCGTCGGCGGCGGCGATCACTTCCGCATCGCGCATGGAACCGCCGGGCTGGATTACCGCGCGGATGCCGGCCGCATGAGCCTGGTCGATACCGTCGCGGAACGGAAAGAACGCATCCGAAGCCATGACCGCTCCGGCAACCGGAAGACCGGCCTCGGCCGCCTTCATCCCAGCTATATGGGCACTGAAGACCCGGCTCATCTGCCCGGCTCCTATCCCCACCGTGCGGCCGTCGCGGGCGTAGACGATGGCGTTCGACTTGACGAAGCGCACCACGTCCCAGGCGAACCTCAGGTCGGCCAGCTCCTGCTCGGTCGGTGCCCGCTTGCTGACTACCCGCAGCTCGTCCGGAGTGACGCGGGCGATGTCGCGGTCCTGCACCAGGATGCCGCCGGTCACCTGCTTGATCTCGTACTGCGCAGGCCGTGCCTGCCCCCCCCAGCTGCCGCAGGCGAGCACCCGCACGTTCTGCTTGGCGGCGGTCACCTGAAGGGCCGTCTCGTCCACTGCGGGCGCGATGATCACTTCGACGAACTGCCGCTCGATGATGGCCCGCGCCGTCGCCTCGTCCAGCGGCCGGTTGAAGGCGATGATGCCGCCGAAAGCGCTGGTCGGATCGCAGGCATAGGCAAGATCGTAGGCCTGGCGGATGTCTGCCGCGACCGCGACTCCGCACGGATTGGCGTGCTTGACGATGACGCAGGCAGGCTGCTCGAAGGCCTTCACGCACTCCAGGGCGGCGTCGGTGTCGGCGATGTTGTTGAACGACAGGGCCTTGCCCTGCAGCTGCCGGGCGGTGGCGATCGACGGCTCGCGCGGCGCATGCTCGCGATAGAACGCAGCGCGCTGGTGAGGATTCTCGCCGTAGCGCATGTCCTCGACCTTCACGCACTGCAGATTGAAGGTGTGCGGGAAATCCTGCAGCTTGCCGTCGGCGCCGACGCGGCCAAGATAGTTGGCGATGGCGCCGTCATAGCGGGCGGTGTGCTCAAAGGCCCGCACCGCGAGCCGGAAGCGGGTGGCGCGCGAGAGGCCGCCACTGTCGAGTTCGGCCAGCACGGCATCGTAGTCGGCCGGATCGGTCACCACCGCCACGCCGTCGTGATTCTTGGCCGCCGCCCGCACCATGGCCGGTCCACCGATGTCGATGTTCTCGATCGCCTCCGCCAGCGTGCAGCCCGGCCGCGCTATCGTCTGTTCGAAGGGATAGAGGTTCACGGCCAGCAGGTCGATCGGCAGGATTCCATGCTGCGCCATCACCGCATCGTCGATGCCGCGCCGGCCCAGCAGCCCGCCGTGCACCTTGGGATGCAGGGTCTTGACCCGGCCGTCCATCATCTCCGGGAACTGCGTGTAGTCGGCCACCTCGGTGACCTCCAGCCCCTGCTCGGCGAGCAGCCTGGCGGTACCACCTGTCGATAGCAGCTCGACACCTCGCGCCTGCAGCCCGCGGGCGAATTCAACGATTCCAGTCTTATCGGAAACACTGATCAAGGCGCGGCGCACGGTCCGCTGGTCGGTCGCTGACGGCATGTGATGGTTCCCGGGCAGGTTGACGAAGCCAGGGATTATAAGCCTATCGCTTACCGGCCGGCATCCGGCCGGCAATGGCTTATTCGTCCAGGCCGTACTGCTGCAGCTTCTTGCGCAAGGTACCGCGGTTGATGCCGAGCATCTGGGCCGCACGCGTCTGGTTGCCGCCGCAGTAGCGCATCACCGTCTCCAGCAGCGGCTGCTCGACCTCGGCCAGCACCAGCTTGTAAAGGCCCTCGCAACTGTGGCCGTTGAGCTGTCGGAAATAGGCATCCAGCGCTTCGGCAACGCAGCTCCGAATCGGGCCGACGCCATGACCGGCGGAAACATCGGACTGAGCCGGACTCGGCGGGTCCATCATAGTTTTTGCTTGTTCCATAGGCGTGAGCACTCGCAATCCAGTCCCGGAGCCGCGGCGACCCGAGTACGAGGCGCCGGCCAACCCCCAGCGCGGCCACGGATCATAACCCCAAAGAACGGGCCGTAAAAGGCGGCCGCACAGTCTACCGGAAGTCGATGGCGAAGTTGTCGATGGCCGCTGCCCCCATTCCTTGCAGCTCCAGCCGGATCGACACCGGCTCCTGGGGAGGCATGCCCGCCGCAACTTCGGTTAGACGGCTGTCGGCCAGATATTCGTCGGGAGCAAACCAGCGCGATGCCCGGCTGTCACCGACAGGATCAAGAAAATTGAATCTGATTTGGGGATAGGGCTGCCAGAAGCCGGTGTCGTTAACCAGGACCGCTTTCACCAGCAAAATGCCCGCCGACGTCGGATGCAGCGCGACGTGTTTATCAAGGATGCGGATCCGGGCGACGTCTCTCAAGGGTGGCAGCTCGCAGCCGGCCACCGAGCAGAGAGATTCGATCCAGGGTCGCAGGCGGGGAAAGCGGGCCAGCTCCTCCCGCATCACGTAGGCATACTGCCCGACCATCGCCGCCACCAGCAGCAGGATCAGCGCGCTCCACCCGAGCATGCCGCCCCTCCGCCGAGCCTTCGCCGGAGCCGCCGCCGGGACCGAGGCCGCTTCGATTTCAGGCACCTGCAGGAACAGGTCTTCGTCCGCCGACTGCGCTGCCGCCGGGCGTTCGCCGGCCGGCTCCGCCGCCTCAGGGGGGACCTGGCCAGGCACGGCCGCCACCTGCGGGTAGCGCTCGACGATGCTGGCCGGCAACTCGTCGACCAGCCCGGGCAAGGCATCGAATGTCTCGTGGCACAGGCAGCAGCGGACAAGGCCGCGCGCTTTGCGCAAATGCCATGCGCTGAGCCGGAACAGAGTGGCGCAGTTACTGCATTGGGTATACATGGGATGGCCTCGGGCTCATTCTCGATGCGCCTCCCGGCCTTGTAAAGCGCGGCGGCTCGGCTTAGCCGAGGCGCCGGCCGGTCAGCAGCACCCAGCCCTCCTCGTGCCGCGACGGCTCCCAGGCGATCCAATCACCGTAGGCGGCCTCGACGTCGGCCTGCTGCCTGTCCAGGATGCCTGACAGCGCGAGGCGCCCTCCCGGACGCAGCAGGTCGACGATGGCCGGCGCCAGCTCGATCAGCACTCCGGCGAGGATGTTGGCCACCACCACGTCGGCCGTGACCTTCTCGCGCTGCTCGGGCGCCCAGAGCACCAGCCGCTCGGCGACGCCATTGCGGATGGCATTCTCGCGCGAGGCGATCAGCGCCTGCGGATCGTTATCGATCCCCCAGGCCCGCCGCGCGCCGAGCAACAGCCCGGCGATCGCCAGTATCCCGGAACCGCACCCGAAGTCGATCAGTTCTGCCCCGGCAAGCTCTGCCTCTGCCAGCCAGCGCAGGCAGAGCGCCGTGGTCGGATGGGTGCCGGTACCGAAGGCAAGTCCAGGATCGAGTCGGAGGTTGACCGCCCCAGGCTCGGGCGCCTCATGGGTGGTCGGCACCACCCATAGCCGGCCGCCGAAGTGCATGGGGTGGTAGTGATCCAGCCAGGCCCGCTCCCACTGCCGCTGCTCCAGCGGCGCGAGCTCCCAGGTTGCCAGACGCTCGACACCCAGCAACGCGCAGGCGTCCAGATACAGCCGCTCGGCGTCCGGCCAGCCCTGGAACAATGCCAGCAGCCTCACCGTCGACCACAGCGGCGTGGTGCCGAGCGAGGGTTCGAGCACCGGCTCGCCGCCCGGATCGACGTAGCTCACGGAGATGGCGCCGGCCGCTTCCAGCAACGCCTCCAGTGCGTCGCACTGATCGGCGTCGATTTCGACTGCCAGCTGAACGAGCGGAATCGGCGTGGTCAATTCAGGTCACGGAGCCGGTCAGCGCTGCCGCTTCCTCGCGGCTGTAGAAACGGCCGCCGCGCTCGAAGCCGGCAACCACCGAGCTTTTGAGCGCCACGATGCGGCCCTGGGCGTCCCGGGCCGCCACCACATCCTCGGGCAGGCCGTCCAGGCGGTGGCAGACCGCGCAGGTACCGTCAGGATTGCGAGACAGATAGATGATGCCGGTGCGGCGATCCAGGAAAGCCGGGCGGAAGCCAACGCGGCGATTGTGCGCACTGACGCCGCCCGTTCCGCGATAAGCACGATTCTCGCGGGCGAGTTCGCTGGCCGTTAGGGAACGGGCCATGCTTTTCCTCCAGCCTGAGGGAACAGGCTTAGATATGGGCTCGGTACTCTCTTAAGACCACCGGTGCGTCCAAACGCTCCGGTGCGAGAGGGCGCGATTATCACGCGATGCCGTCCAGGGAGTCCAGACCGCTAAGCGCGCCCGCTCGCACTTCTGCCGCCTCTGCTCAGGCCTGCTTCTGGTAGCGCTCGACGGCGTCGAGGATCTCTTGCCGCGCCGCATCCGCTCCCTTCCAGCCGACCACCTTCACCCACTTGCCCCTTTCGAGATCCTTGTAGTGCTCGAAGAAGTGGGCGATCTGGTTGAGCACGACCTCCGGCACATCCTCCGGGCCGTTGACGTGGTCATACATGCTGGTCAGTTTCTTCACCGGCACGGCCAGGACCTTGGCGTCGCCGCCCGCCTCGTCGGTCATCTCCAGCACCGCGATCGGGCGGCAGCGGATCACCGACCCCACCACCAGCGGGAACGGCGTCAGCACCAACACGTCGGCAGGATCACCGTCCTCGCACAGAGTGTTGGGCACGTAGCCGTAGTTGCACGGATAGTGCATGGAGGACGACATGAAACGGTCGACCATCACCGTTCCGCTGTCCTTGTCGACCTCGTACTTGACCGGATCCCCCCGCAGCGGAATCTCGATGATAACGTTGATATCGTCGGGAACCGCCTTGCCGGCCGGCACGTGCTCAAAACCCATCGCTGCTCTCCCCAGCTTCATTGCAAAATGGCGGCGAATTATAAAGCATCGGCTGCCGCACTGCGTCATAAGATTTCCCCGGGACGTCCGGCGCCGCCCAGCCAGCGGCCACCCGGACGGCGGTTACTGCTAGAATCTGGCCCCGCATGGACGGGAGCGGCGTGTTGAAAATGCCGCGGCCAGCCTCAGAAAACCTGGGACTGCCTCCCGCCGCCACACCGCCGCCCAGGCGGCGCGTGCAGCCCGCGCTGCGATGCCGCAGCACTGTCGTTCCGACCTTTCCGATAACTAAGGGGATAACCGTGGACAGAAACCTCGCGCTGGATCTAGTGAGAGTGACGGAAGCGGCGGCGCTCGGAGCCGCGAAGCACATGGGCCGGGGCGACAAGATCAGCGCCGACCAGGCCGGTGTCGATGGCATGCGCAAGATGTTCGACAACCTCGACATCGACGGCGTGGTCGTGATCGGCGAAGGCGAGATGGACGAAGCCCCCATGCTCTACATCGGCGAGGAAGTCGGCCGCAAGGGCCCCAAGGCGCCGGCGGTCGACATCGCCGTCGATCCGGTCGAGGGCACCAACTCCGTCGCCAAAGGCCTTCCCAACGCCATCGCGGTCGTGGCGATGGCGCCGCGGGGCTGCCTGCTGAACGCGCCGGACATGTACATGAACAAGATCGCGGTCGGGCCGAAGGCGGCCGGCAAGGTCCATATCGACGCGCCCATCCACGAAAACCTGAAGGCCACCGCCGAAGCGCTCAACAAGAGCATCACCGACCTCACCGTCACCATCCTCGACCGCCCCCGCCACGAAGACATCATCCGCCAGTGCCGTGAGGCCGGTGCCCGCATCAAGCTGTTCAGCGACGGCGATGTGGCGGCTGCGCTCGCCACCTGCTTCGACTACACCGGCGTCGATATCCTGCTCGGCATCGGCGGCGCGCCCGAAGGCGTGATCGCGGCGGCCGGCATCAAGTGCCTGGGCGGGCAGTTCCAGGGCAAGCTGGTGGCCTACAGCGACGAGGAGCGCGAGCGCTGCCGCAAGATGGGCGCCGACCTCGACAAGGTGCTGCTGATGGAGGATCTCGCCAAGGGCGACGAAGTCTATTTCGCCGCCACCGGCATCTCCGACGGCGAATTCCTGAAGGGCGTGCGCTACACCGGCCACGACATGGCGTCCACCCATTCCGTGGTGATGCGCTCCAAGACCGGCACCATCCGCTTCATTGAAGCCATCCACAAGCTCAACATGAAACCGGCCTACGCCTACTGAGCGATCCGGACAGGCTGGCCACGCCGGGGGCGGAGGAAATCTCCGTGCCCGGCGTGGCCAGCCGCATCCCGGCCGCCGGCGTCAGGCGCCGCGGGCAGCGACCTGCCCGAGGCCCCCGGCCGCGGCGACCGGGGCTTCCTGCGGCTGGTACAGGTAGTCGCGGGTCATGGGCACCGCTTCCAGCGAGTTTGCCAGCTGGAACTGGAAGACCACCAGGTCGCGCCAGAGGAAGGAGCCGGCACTGGCGGCAAGGTAGAACTCCCACATGCGGCAGAAAGCCTCGCCACGGCGCCGCACCCACTCGTCACGGACCGCCTCGAACCGCGCCAACCACTGCTGCAGGGTCAGCGCATAATGCCGCCGCAGCACCTCCACATCGGCGCAGACCAGGCCGCTGCGCTCCACGGCCGCCATGGTCTCCGACATGGCCGGGATATAGCCGCCCGGGAAGATGTAGCGCCGAATCCAGGA
>JAJUFY010000088.1 GCA_029263635.1 Ectothiorhodospiraceae bacterium
CCCAGCCCGACACAGCCGTAAGCGATCAGCAGGTACAGCCAGCGCGTTCCAGAGCGGCGCATGGAGAGGCCGTTCATCCTTCGCTCCTCCGGTGCTGGACCAAACATATATTACTCATATATCTTTATCAAACCCTGATACAGATCAAGTGCCGGCCCGGCAATGCCACTACCATGACGATGGCATGCCCGATTCCCCGGCGCGGCGAGGATGCGCAATGAGCCAAACCCTGCAGTTCGATCCCGACCTTCTGCGCAAGTACGATGTGCGCGGCCCCCGCTACACCTCGTACCCGACCGCGCCGCAGTTCTCGCCAGAGTTCGACGAGACCGCCTACCGCGAGCTGGCCGAACGGGTCGGGGCAGAGCCGGCGCCGCTGTCGCTGTACGTCCACATCCCGTTCTGCCGCACCGTCTGTTTCTACTGCGGCTGCAACAAGGTGATTACCGCCAACTACCGCCGCGCCGAGGACTATCTCGGCCGACTGGCGCGCGAGATGGCGCTGCAGGGCGAGCTGTTCGGGCAGCGCGAGGTGACCCAGCTGCACTTCGGTGGCGGCACCCCGACCTATCTCAACGAGGACGATCTGCGCCGGGTTCTGGCCGACCTGCGCAGCCACTTCCGCCTCAGCGACAGCGCCGAGCGCGAATTCTCGATCGAGATCGACCCGCGTACCGTCAGCCCGGCCAAGATCGCGCTGCTCGGCGAGCTGGGCTTCAACCGCATGAGCCTGGGCGTGCAGGACTTCGACCCGGACGTGCAGAAAGCCGTCAACCGCATCCAGTCGGTCGAACAGACGGCCGAGGTGCTGACTGCCGGCCGCGCCGCCGGCTTCCGCTCCACCAACATCGACCTGATCTACGGCCTGCCCAGGCAGACCCTGACAAGTTTCTCGCGCACTCTGGACATCGTGCTGGAGCTGCGCCCGGAGCGGCTGGCGGTGTACAGCTACGCCCACCTGCCGCAGATGTTCAAGGTGCAGCGCCAGATCAAGGCCGAGGAGCTGCCGGACGCCGAGCTCAAGCTGGAGCTGCTCGCGCTCACCATCCGCCGGCTCACCGATGCCGGCTACGTCTACATCGGCATGGACCACTTCGCCCTGCCCGACGACGAACTGGCCGTGGCCCAGCGCGAGGGCAGCCTGCAGCGCAACTTCCAGGGCTATTCCACCCAGGCCGAGCTGGACCTGGTGGCGCTGGGCGTATCCGGCATCGGCCTGATCGGCGACGCCTACGCCCAGAACACCCGCATCCTCGATCAGTACAGCGAACTCATCGATGCCGGCCGACTGCCGGTGGTACGCGGCGCACGGCTGAGCGGCGACGACCGCCTGCGACGGGCACTGATCCAGGCCATCATGTGCCAGGGCCGGGTCGACATCCCGGCTCTGGAGCGCGCCCACGGCATCACCTTCAACGATTACTTCGCCGCCGAGCTGACGCGGCTCTTGCCACTGGCTGAGGACGGCCTGCTGAGCATTGCTTCGGACGCGCTGGAGGTAAGTCCACGGGGCCGGCTGTTCCTGCGCAACATCGCCATGGTGTTCGACGCCTACCTCAACGCGACCGAGCCGGGGCGGTTCTCGAAGGCTATCTGACCTGCCGTGCCTGCTCCCCTGCAGGCATGCCCTCACGTCCAGCCTGTTGCTTGACTACCCTTCCCTTGTCGCGCCCGGCGGTGTCGGGCCGGCAGGGTGGAGCGCCCCTTTGCCCCCTCGCGCAAGCGCAGAAGCGAAAGCGCTTTTCGAAACCTCTGCCTGCCCGATAAACGCCACGGGGCCCCTTTCACATTCCCAGCCAAGACGGGCGCATTCTTGATCTATATCAAGTTAAAACATGCATTGCCTCTGCTACTTTCAAACATGCATTTTAAGACCATCTTTTAAACAGCAATGACGGAGGCAGCATGACCCCGACACGCAGGCTCTGGTGGACCCTTGCGGTCCTCTTTGTCGTGTCGTTCGGGCTACTAGGATGGATCGGCGGTCAAATCTACCGCGAAGCCCCACCCGTTCCCGAACGCGTCGAAACCGTCGACGGCACCATTCTGTTCACCAAGGACGACATCCAGCGCGGCCGCCAGGTCTGGCAAAGCATGGGCGGCATGCAGGTCGGCTCCATTTGGGGGCATGGCAGTTATGTGGCTCCGGACTGGTCGGCCGACTGGCTGCACCGCGAGGCGGTCGCCCTGCTCGACATCTGGGCGCAGCGCGAATACGGCGTTGCCTACGATGCCCTGGGCGCTGAACTGCGGGCGGCACTGAAAGAACGCCTCAAGACCGAGATGCGCACCAACACCTATGACCCGGCCACCGGCTCCATTACCGTTTCGGCCGACCGGGCGGCGGCGATCGAGCAGGTGCGGGAACACTATCTCGGCGTGTTCAGCGACGACCCGGCCTTCGAGTCGCTGCGGGAGCAGTACGCCATCCATAACAATCCGGTGCCGGATGCCGAGCATCGGGCAATGCTGACCGGCTTCTTCTTCTGGACCTCCTGGGCCGCCGCCGCCGAGCGTCCGGGCTCGGACATCACCTACACGGCCAACTGGCCGCACGAACCGCTGATCGACAATACCCCGACCACCGGCACCGCCATGTGGTCGATCGCCAGCGTCATCCTGCTGCTGGCCGGCATCGGCGCGCTGCTGTGGTACCAGGCCGCGCAGAAGACCGAGCCGCTGCCGGTACCGCCCAAGTCCGATCCGCTGCTGCAGATCAAGGTCACCCCGTCGATGCGGGCCACCGCCAAGTACTTCTACACGGTAGTCGCGCTGTTCCTGGCGCAGATGACGCTGGGCGCCATCACCGCTCACTACGCCGTCGAAGGCCACCACTTCTACGGCTTCAACCTGTCGGAAATCCTGCCCTATGCGGTGACCCGCAGCTGGCACACCCAGCTCGGCATCTTCTGGATCGCCACCGCCTGGCTGGCTACCGGCCTGTACATCGCCCCCGCCATCTCCGGGCATGAGCCCAAGTATCAGAAGCTCGGCGTCGACCTGCTGTACGTCGCGCTGGTGGTAGTGGTGGTCGGCACCCTGGCTGGCCAGTGGCTGGGCGTGATGCAGCGCTTCGACCTCGACACCAACTTCTACCTCGGCCACCAGGGCTGGGAGTTCGTCGATCTCGGCCGCTTCTGGCAGATCCTGCTGTTCGTCGGCCTGATGCTCTGGCTCGGCCTGATGGGGCGGGCGCTGTGGCCGGCGCTCAAGCGCAAGGCTGAAAATAGCCTGCTGCTGTGGCTGCTGTTCCTGTCCACCATCGCCATCGGCCTGATGTACGCGGCCGGCCTGATGTACGGCAAGCACACCCACATCTCCATGGTCGAGTACTGGCGCTGGTGGGTGGTGCACCTGTGGGTGGAGGGCTTCTTCGAAGTGTTCGCCACCGCCATCATCGCCCTGCTGTTCACCAAGCTCGGCCTGGTGCGCGGCAGCACCGCAGGCACCGCCACCCTGTTCGCCACCGTGGTGTTCCTGGCCGGCGGCATCCTCGGCACCCTGCATCACCTCTACTTCGCCGGCACCACCGAGGGCGTGATCGCGGTCGGCGCGATGATCTCGGCGCTGGAAGTGGTGCCGCTGGTGCTGCTGGGCTTCGAGGCCGCCGAGAACCTGCACTTCAGCAAGGCCGCTCCATGGATGCGCAGCTACCGCTGGCCGGTGCTGTTCTTCGTCGCCGTGGCGTTTTGGAACCTGGTTGGCGCGGGACTGTTCGGCTTCATCATCAACCCGCCGATCTCGCTCTACTACATCCAGGGCCTTAACACCACCGCCAACCACGGCCACGCCGCCCTGTTCGGGGTGTACGGCATGCTCGGCATCGGCCTGATGCTGTTCTGCCTGCGCGGCCTGAGCTCGCCGCGGGCCTGGAAGGACAAGCTGCTCGCTCCTGCCTTCTGGCTGCTCAACATCGGCCTGGTGGGCATGACCTTCTTCGCCCTGCTGCCGGCCGGCATCTACCAGGCCTGGGCCAGCATCACCAAGGGCCTATGGTACGCCCGCTCGCCGGAGGTCATCCACTCGCCGATCATGGAGCTGTTCGTCTGGCTGCGGGTACCGGGCGACATCGTGTTCGCCGGCGGTGCCCTGGTCCTGGCGGCCTTCGTGCTTGCCCTCTGGTGGGGCAGCCGTGGCCGTCGCGAGGCGGTTGGTTCCATGGCCGGCCTGCCGGAGGCTGCTCCCGCGACGGCCGGCGTCGCCACGGCGACCGTCAGCATGACGGCGCATGGCAGTGACGGCAGCTGCTGCGGCCACTGCCAGGGCTGACCCTGGCCCTTCCCGCAGCACAAGGCCCGCTTCGGCGGGTCTTTCTTATTTCTCGTTCCTCTCCTCCCTGCCGTACAGGTTGTTGATCTACATCAACGTTCCGGTGTCCAGCCACCAGCGGCGCTTGATGAATGTCAAGTTAAACATGCATTCAAAATGATACTTTTAACCCAACGTTAAAAAGAGCCCGGCAGGAGGCGCAACATGAGGAAATCCGTACTCCCCCTCGCAGCCCTGGCAGCGCTTGCCTTCGCGACCCAGGCGCCGGCGGCGGACCATCAGGTCAAGATGCTCAACACCGGCGCAGACGGCGTGATGGTGTTCGAGCCCGGCTTTCTGAAGGTCAACCCCGGCGACACCGTCACCTTCGTCCCTGCCGATCCGGCTCATAACGCGGTTTCACACTACGTGCCGACAGGCGCCAAGCCCTGGTCCGGCGCGATGAATGAAGCGGTGACCGTAAAGCTCGAGCAGGAGGGCGTGTACATCTACAAGTGCGACCCGCACGTCCCGCTCGGCATGGTCGGGGTCATCCAGGTCGGCGCCGCCAACAACCTGGCTGAAGCAAAGCAGGCCGCTGAGGAATTCAAGGGCGGCATCGCCGTGAACAAAGAACGCCTGGACAAGTACCTGAGCCAGGTGAAGTAAGAATTCCGTTGCAAGAAGAGATGAGACCCATGAAGACCACCATACTGCATAAAGCCGCTGCGGTACTCCTGCTGGGAGCGGCCGCCCTCAACCCGGCCTTCGCCGAGCACAATGACGGCACGGCGCCAGCCACCTACCGGCCGGACGTGACCTTCACTCTCAAGACCGGCATCGCCGACGGCAAGCTGGTGTTCATCGGCCAGAACGGCAAGATCCGCGACCAGGTCAACCCCGATCTGAACGTGCCGGAAGGCGCGGTGGTGCAGATCAACCTGGTCAACGGCGACGGCGCCATCCACGACATCGCCGTACCGGACTTCGGCGCCGACTCGGACAACATCAGCGGCAAGGGCGCCTCCACCGCCATCGTGTTCCGGGCTACCAAGAAGGGCGAGTTCAAGTACATCTGCACCCTGCCCGGCCACGTTGCCGCCGGCATGATCGGCAAGCTGGTGGTTGGCGGCGGCGGCCCGGTTGCTGCCGAACCCAATGGCATCAACGTTGCCCAGGATCCAACCGCAGTCGGCAAGCCGGTCGGCAAGCGCGGCCCGCAGACCCTGACGGTAAACCTGGAGACCACGGAAGTGGTCGGCCAGCTCGACGACGGCAGCACCTACAGGTACTGGACCTTCAACAACAAGGTTCCGGGTCCGTTCATCCGCGCCCGGGTCGGCGACACCATCAACATCAACATGGCCAACGCCAAGGACAGCGCCCACATCCACTCGGTGGACTTCCATGCCGTGACCGGCCCGGGCGGCGGTGCGGCGGTGACGCAGGCCGCTCCCGGCGAGACCAAGAGCTTCACCTTCAAGGCGCTCCAGCCCGGCCTGTATGTGTACCACTGCGCCACGCCGATGGTGGCCCAGCACATCTCGAACGGCATGTACGGCCTGATCCTGATCGAGCCGGAGGGCGGGCTGCCGAAGGTGGACCGGGAGTTCTACATCATGCAGGGCGAGCTCTACACCACGCAGCCGCACGGCACGCCGGGCGAGCACGAGTTCTCGCTGGAGAGACTGCTGGATGAGCGGCCGACCCACTTCGCCTTCAACGGCACGATGGGCGCGCTGACCAAGATCCACAAGATGGAAGCCAAGGTCGGCGAGACGGTGCGCATCTTCTTCGGTGTCGGCGGCCCGAATGCGACCTCGAGCTTCCACGTCATCGGCGAGATCTTCGACCGGGTCTACGACCAGGCCTCGCTCACCAGCCCGCCGCTGACCGACGTGCAGACCACGACGGTCGCCCCGGGTGGCGCCACCATGGTGGAGTTCAAGGTGGACGTCCCGGGCAAGTACACGCTGGTGGACCACGCTCTCTCGCGCCTGGAGAAGGGCCTGGCCGGCATCCTGCACGTGACCGGCCCCGAGAACCCGGCGGTGTTCAAGGCGCACGGCGAGATCGACCCCAACCACTGACCGCTCTTCCCCTAACAGGCCCGCTTCGGCGGGCCTTTTTTATTTGGAGAGACGGCTCCGGAAAAATCCGCCGGGCGCCAGCGCGTTCGTCAGCCGTATTCCCGCATTGCCCTTCCGAGGCTGAACGCTGTTATAACCATAGGTTAAACGCGCACCGAGCCGCAGAGCACGGGCCGGGAGGAGACACGATGCCGCAACGCAAGATCATCATCGCCGATGACCATCCGCTGTTCCGCGCCGCCCTGCACCAGGCGCTGTACCAGACCCTGGGCAATCTGCTGTTTCTTGAAGGTGAGAGTTTCGAAACCGTGCAGGCTCTGGTCGCCGAGCACCCCGATGCCGAGCTGGTGCTGCTCGACCTGAACATGCCCGGCGCTAACGGTTTATCGGGCCTGGCTTTTCTGCGCGGCCAGTATCCTGCGCTGCCGGTGGTCGTGGTATCGGCCTACGAAGAGCCGGCGCTGATCCATCGCGCCCTGGCGCTCGGCGCCTCCGGCTTCATCCCCAAATCGACGCCACTGCCGTTGCTGCAGACCGCGCTGCAGACGGTCATGGCAGGCGACGTCTGGCTGCCGCCGGATCTGCCACGTCCGTCATCGCCTCCCTCGGCCGATGACCAGGACGTCGCGCAGCGGCTCGGCACCCTGACGCCTCAGCAGTACCGGGTGTTCCTGCTGATGAGCGAAGGTTTGCTGAACAAGCAGATCGCTGCCCGCATGAATGTCAGCGAGGCCACCGTGAAGGCACACATCACCGTCATCCTGCGCAAGCTTGGCGCCCAGACCCGTACTCATGCGATGGCGCTGACCCGCAGCCTGACGCTGGATGCGATGCAGTAACAGAGTGCAGGCTGTCTTGCCAGGGAGAGAACTCGGTCGCCTGAATAGCGTAGGGGAAAGTCAGGTAGTTTCTAATGTCCGTTGCCAGGCCCCGGGGGCTTCCTCACGCCACCCGCGGACGCCTCGATACGGCATCCAGGACCGCCCGCAGCACCGCCGGCCGCACCGGCTTGTTGAGGAACTGGTAGCCGTGCCGGCGTGCCGCCTCGCGCACCTCGGGCGCATGGTCGGCGGTGACCAGGATGCCCGGCAGCCGGCAGCCGGCCTGCGCCCGCAGTGCGTCCATGACGGCAATGCCGTTTTCGCCCTGAGCCAGCCGGTAATCGGCCACGACCACATCCACCGGCGCATCGGCAGCCGCCGCGGCCTGCGCATCGGCGAGACCGGCCGCGACACTGACCCGGCAGCCCCAGCCCTGCAGCAGAAGCGTCATGGCCTCGAGGATCGCCGGCTCGTTGTCGACGCACAGGACATGCAGCCCGGCCAGCCGGCCCGCCGGCAACACAGCCGCAGCCGGCGCCTCTTCGCTCCTCGCAGCGCCTAGCGGCACGGTCACGGCAAACACGGTTCCGCGACCGACCCGGGAGCGCAGGCTGATGGGATGGTCCAGCATGCGGCCGATGCGGTCGGCGATCGCAAGCCCCAGCCCCAGGCACTTCTCGCCCTGCTCGTCGTGCTGCCCGAGCCGGTGGAACTCCAGGAAGATCTGCTCCTGCTGATCCTCCGGAATGCCTGGTCCGGTATCCCAGACCTCGATCCGCACCCGTTCGCCCTGGAGCCGGCAGCCAAGCAACACCCGACCGCTGTGGGTATAGCGGATGGCGTTGGAGAGAAAGTTCTGCAGGATCCGGCGCAGCAGCTGCCGGTCGCTGCGGACCATGCAGCGCCGGCTGCGGGCACGGAAGTCCAGG
>JAJUFY010000236.1 GCA_029263635.1 Ectothiorhodospiraceae bacterium
ATGGCGCCGAGCGGAGCGACCCGCCAGAAGACCGGATCGACGAACACCCGCCGCAGGCCGGCCAGTTGCTCGGACAGGCCGATCGAGGCGGAAGACTGCGGATGGTCGGGCACGATGGCAAAGATCGCGAGCGCCACCGCCGCCGTGATGCCGGCGAGCCCGACGAACAGCACCCGCCAGTCGGCGATGGCCAGCAGCGCCTCCACCGGCGCCGTGGCGCTGATCGCGCCCAGTCCGCCGAATGCGAGCAGCATGCCGTTCACCGCCGGCAGCCGCTGCGACGGGAACCACTGGGTAAAGGCCTTGAAGCTGGACATCAGGCAGGACGACACGCCGGCCCCGATCAGCGCGCGCCCCAGCACCAGTCCCGACAGGCCGTCGGCCCAGGCGAACACCACGGCGCCGGCCGCCGCCACCAGCAGCAGCGCGGCGGCGACCCGCCGCGGGCCGAAGCGGTCCAGCGCCAGCCCCAGCGGCAGCTGCAGGGCGGCGAAGGTGAGGAAATACACGCTGGTCAGCAGCCCCAGGTCGGCCGCCCCGACCCCGGCATCGGCCGCCAGGTTGGGGGCAATCACCGCGTTGATGCTGCGGTACAGGTAGGACAGGTAATAGCCCGCCGCGAACGGCAGGAACACGCTCAGCACCAGGACCAGCGGCAAGGGTCGGGCGTGGGTGGCGCCGGTCTTCGGTGCCGACTCGGACAGTAATCGACTCACGGTTTACATCTAAGCCAAGTGGGAAAGCGGCAATCATAGCAGCAGCCCCGGCTCCGCTGCCGCGCCGGCCGGCAGCGGCCAGGCCCATGCCTCATTCCGGGCCGATCAGCACCAGCCGCTCCAGGTCCTGCACCACCGATCGCTCCACCCGCCGCTGCATGCTGGCCTGCACCACCTCGTCGATCACCGGCAGCATGGCCGGCATCAGCAACCCTTCCGGCGCCCAGGGCAGGCGCAGGCTGGCGCCACCGAGTTCCACGGCCAGTCCGGTGGAATCGCCGATCAGGAAGATCGGCGTGGTCTCGCCCTCGGCCGCCTCATGCGCCCGCACGAACTGGCAGGCCACTTCCACCGCGCCACGCCCGCAGGCGGTGTAGGCATCGCTGGGCGGCGCGGCGACCATGGTGGCGATGCCCGCATCCAGCAGGCGCTGGTTCAGGGTATCGATCCAGTCGATGAAGCAGCGCTGGGTCTCGCCGCTCAGATCGGCCTCGGATTCGAATTCGAGAAGCGCGCCGCTGTCGAAGCGATCGGCCAGCAGCAGCTCGGTGCGTGCCTCCTGCTGCCAGGGCGCGAGCGCATCCAGCAGCTGGGCGGCCGGATCGGGCGAGATCACCACCAGCAGCGCCAGCCGCACTTCCAGCGGCCGCAGCGTCGGCGCTCCCGCCACCGCCTCCGGTCGGCGCCACCAGCGCGCCCAGGCCGCTGTCATGTCCGCCGCCGGCGCCAGCTCCGGTCCCCAGGCGGACTCGGCGCCGGCGAGCGCGAACTCGATCAACCGCGTGAAGGCGGCCAGCCGGGTGACGGCCGTCGGCGGCAGGCTGGCCGGCGCCACCAGCACCGCTTCGTCGGGTTGCACCACGCCTCCCGCGTACAGCAGCTCGCGCAGGCTGCGCATCAGCAGCGGCGGCAGCGTCGGCGCCCAGTTCGCCTGTTCGCAGACCAGCGGTACGAACAGCACCCGCAAGTCGCGGGTCGTTCCCACCTGCGGCGGCGCCTCGGCCGCCGCGACCAGCCGGGTGCCGGCCTCGAAGGCATAGGCCCAGTGCATTGCCTCCTGCACCGCCGCCGGCATCTCCAGCACAAGACGTTCAAAGATCCGCCCGGCCAGCTCCGGCGACTCCAGCAGGGCGCGCAGCCACGGGCTCAGCTGCGCCTGCAGGCGCGGCGCGATCATGGTCTGCGTGTAACCGATCGTCGGCACCACCTGCCGCCGGAACCGGTTTTCCGCCCGCAGCCGGGTCCGGCGGAAACCGAGCTCTGCGTACAGGCTGCTCAACAGCGGCGGCAGGCTCTGCAGGGCCGGCAGAAGATACGGAAGCGCTTTATGGCGCATACGGCGGCCTTCGCTCTGAACCTCTTCCCTTAGTGGGGACGCAGTGCCGGAGAACGTTAATCGGGCTCGCGGCCGGGCGCCGACCGCAATCCGGCGCCGGCCACGGATGACGCAGTACGGCGCCGGCGCGTATAGTCGGCCGCCTGTCGCCCATGCCATAGTCCACCGCAATCATGTTCCTCACCATACTCAACATCGTCTTCCCGGTCTTTGCCGTGATCGGCGCCGGCGCTGCCTGGGGCCGGCTGCGCCGGCCGGATCTCGGGCTGGTCAACCGCCTCAACATGGAGGTGTTCGTGCCAGCCCTGGTGTTCGCGGTCATGGCGGGCAAGGACTTCCAGATCGCCGCCTATCAGCAGCTGGCGCTGGGCGCCGCCGCGGTGGTGCTCGGCTCAGGGCTGCTGAGCTGGCCGCTGGCCAGGCTGCTCGGCGTCCAGACCCGCACCTTCGTGCCGCCGATGATGTTCAACAACACCGGCAACATGGGCATTCCGCTGCTGGTGCTGGCCTTCGGCCAGGAGGCGCTGCCGGCGGCGGTGATGGTGTTCGTGGTGGAGATGCTGCTGCACTTCACGCTCGGGCTGTACATCCTCGATCACCGCACCCACCCGAGCGTGCTGCTGAAGATGCCCATCGTACAGGCAACCTTTGCCGGACTGGCCTTCAGCCTGTTCGGCTGGACCCTGCCGCAGGCGCTCGCGGTACCGCTGGAGATGCTCGGCCAGATTTCCATTCCGCTGATGCTGTTCGCGCTCGGCGTGCGGCTGCTCGACGTGGACTTCAGCGACCTGCGGCTCGGACTGATCGGCGCTGCCGTCTGCCCCATCGTCGGCGTCGCCGTGGCCCTGCTGCTGCGGCCCTGGCTTGCGCTGCCGGGCGAGCAGTGGGGCGTCCTGCTGGTGTTCGCGGCGCTGCCGCCGGCCGTGCTGAATTTCATGCTCGCCGAGCAGTACAGCCAGGAGCCGCAGCGGGTGGCGTCCATCGTGCTGGTCGGCAACTTCGCCAGCATCGTCTTCATCCCGCTGGCATTGTGGTGGGCCTTGGGCTAGCGGCGCGGCCTCGCCGGCTGAGAATTCCGTCGCATTTCCGGGCCGGCTCTGCCCCTGGTCCGGCCGTGGTTGATAAGCTACGGCGTGCGGCATAAACCGAATAACCGAGAGGGCACCGCATGGCCAGACTGGTACAGCTCATCGATGGGGTGGCGGCGAGCAAGTTCATGCTGGACAAGGACATCGTCAGCATCGGCCGCGGGCCGGACAACGATGTCGAAATCAACGACCTGTCCGTCAGCGTCAAGCATGCCGTGGTCGAGCGCAGCATGGACGGCGATTCGGTCGTCTACCATGTCCGCGATCTGCAGAGCACCAACGGCACCTTCGTCAACGAAGAGCCGGTGACCCGCCGGCAGCTGCACAGCCGCGACGTCATCCGCATCGGCTGGAGCTATTTCGAGTTCGTCGACGAACAGGCGGCGCTGGAGCGGACGGCCAAGATCCGCAAGACCTGGATTCCCGGCGTCTTCGTCAGCAAGAAGTGATACAGGCGTCCTGAGGCCGTGCGCCAGACGCTCCATGCCGCCTTCCGCTTCGGCGCCAGCGGTGCCGGCCTGCTGCTGGCGCTGGCTCTCGCGCTGGCGCTGCTCCCCGGTTCGCTGCCGGGAACCGGCCGCCTGGGGACGATGCTGTTCCCGCTCTCGACCCGGCTCCTGCCGCCGCCGGCACCGACGACCGAGATCGGCATCGTCCGGCTGCCGGTAGTGCCGCAGGCCGCCGCAGCCGACCAGCTCGCCGCCATGGACGCCCTGGCCCAGGCTCTGCCGGGCATGGAAGGGGTGGTCTGGTGGCTGCCGAACGCCGCGCTGCGGGAAGCCCTGGCCTGGACGCCCGAGGGGCAGCGGCTGCAGGCCGCCCTGGCCGGAATCGACGCCGTCCGCGAGCGCGCGCTGCTGCAGCCAGGCTCGGCTTCCGGCTCCTGGCAGATGCAGCCCTTGCCG
>JAJUFY010000026.1 GCA_029263635.1 Ectothiorhodospiraceae bacterium
CGGCCGGCCGCCTGGCCGGCGCCGAGGAACTGGTTGAGCAAGCCCTGTGCGTTGAATGCCATGATCTCCTCCCGGATCTACGCCAGCCAGAGATGGTAGGCGACGACATGTGGGCGGCTGTGGCGAATCAAACCATGCGAGGCCGCGTCATTGCCACAGGGCACGGTTGCGCTCCTTGATGCGCGGCGGTGTCAGCCTGGCCCGCACTGCCGCCGGCAGCAGCGGCAGGAGGTGGGTGAGCTTGTCGGGATTGCGGACGACATAGATCGCCGCGATGCGGCCGTCGGCAATCTCCAGCGCCGTGGTCTGCAGCGTGCCGTCGTACTCCACCGTCACGAACCCAGGCAGGCCGTTGATGGTGGTGTCGTGCCGCCAGAGCGGCGGCGCGCCCCTGGCCTTGCGCGCCAGCCCGGCGAACAGCCGGCAGAGCTTGTCGACGCCGACGATCGGCCGCAGTGCCGCGAGCTTGCGGCCGCCGCCGTCGCTATGGAACACCGCGGTCTCGGCCAGCAGGTTCTGCAGGGCGGCGGTGTCGCCGCTGCGGGAGGCCGTGAAGAAGGCCTCGGCCAGCCGCGCGCTCTCCTCCGGCGCCACCGGAAAACGCGGCCGGGCAGCACGCACATTGGCACGCGCCCGGCTGGCGAGCTGGCGGCAGGCGGCGGCACTGCGGCCCAGCACCTGGGCGATCTCGTCGAATTCCATGTCGAACACGTCATGCAGCAGGAAGGCCGCCCTCTCCAGCGGCGACAGTCGCTCCAGCGCCATCAGCAGCGCGAACGACACATCGTCGACAAGCGCCGCGGCCGCCTCCGCCGACAGCGAATGCTCGGCGATCAGCGGCTCAGGCAGCCAGGCGCCGACATAGGTCTCCCGCCGTCGGCGCGCTTCCTTCAGGCGGTCGAGGCACAGCCGGGTCACCGTCGTCGCCAGAAACGCCCTGGGATTGTCGATGGCCTGCCGATCGGCACCGTGCCAGCGCATGTAGGCGTCCTGGAGCACGTCCTCCGCCTCGGCGAGTTCGCCGAGCATGCGGTAGGCAAGCCCCATGAGGTAGCCACGGTGCTGCTCGAGATCGACCGTCACGTCTTCCATGATCGATTGGTCAGGACGCCGCCGTTGACGCAGGCACCGACTCGGTGGGGTGCACGCTGCGGAACCCGATGGCAATCCGGTTCCAGATGTTGATCGCGCCAATCAGGAGCGTCAGCTGCACCGCCTCCGCTTCGGTGAAGTGGCCCCTCAGCTCAGCATAGTCTTCATCCGGCGCATGAGTATCGGCAATGCGGGTCAGCGCCTCGGTCCAGGCCAGCGCCGCCCGCTCGCGCGGCGAATACAGCGGCGACTCCCGCCATGCCGACAGCAGGTAAAGCCGCTCTTCGGTCTCGCCGGCCCGCCGCGCATCCCGCGTGTGCATGTGAATGCAGTAGGCGCAGCCGTTGATCTGCGAGGCACGGATCTTCACCAGCTCGATCAGGCTGTGCTCCAGCCCGCAGTCACGGACGTGCTGCTCCAGCTTGAGCATGGCCTGCATGCTCTCGGGGGCGGCGGCAAAGGCATCGAGTCGGGGAATCATGGTCAGCCTCCTATGCAAGCAGTGGGGTTTACTGCTGCAAAGACGAAACGGCCCCCCGGTTTGTGACATCTGCCGGCACCGATATCGAAAAAGTCCGGCGGCCTTACGGCAGGAACGGGAACACCAGCGGCACCAGCATTACCGTTACCAGCAGAACCAGCACGGCGAACGGCACGCCGATGCGGACGAAATCGCCGAAACGGTAGTTGCCTGGGCCGATCACAAGCGTGTTCACCGGCGAGGAAACCGGCGTCATGAATGCCGCCGACGCCGCCAGCGCCACCGTCATGGCGAAGGGATAGGGCGAGAGGCCGAGCTCGGCGGCCACCGCCAGCGCAACCGGCGCCATCAATACCGCGGTGGCGGTGTTGGAGATGAACAGGCCGAACACGGCCGTGAGCACGAACAGCGCCGCCAGCACCGTCCGCGGTCCGGCCGCGCCGACCATCGCCAGCAGCGCATCCGCGGCCAGCGCGACTCCGCCGGTGGCCTGCAGCGCCAGCGAGAACGGCAGCATGCCGACGATCAGGACCAGGCTCTGCCAGTGGATGGCGCCATAGGCGCTGTTCATGTCGACACAGCGAAACAGCCCCAGCAGCAGGCAGCCGATCAGCGCCGCCTGCAGGTTCGGCACCACGCCGCTCACCATCAGCGCGACCACCAGCGCCAGGATGGCCACCGCATGAGGCGCTCGCCCCGGCACGGCCGGCACGTCGTCCGATTCCACCGGCATGTTGAGCACGATCAGGTCGCGACGATAAGCCTGGACCGCCCGTATCGCCCGCCAGGGGCCGGCCACCAGCAGCGTGTCGCCGAGCTTCAGCTTTTCGTCCAGGACGGAGCCCGCGTGCGCGGCGGAGCCTCGCTTGAGACCGATTACCGACAGGCCGTAAACCGAGCGGAAGCCGATGTCGACCACGGTCCGGCCGATCAGCCGCGAGTTGGCCGGGATCATCAGCTCTGCCATGCCGATCGCCTGGGCATGATCGGTAAAGTAGTCGCCGGTCAGCGGCAGCCGCTCGAGCCCGTGCTGGGCGCAGAGCGCGTCAATGTCCACCGCCGGACCGCGGACGTCGAGAAACAGCACATCGCCGGCTTCAAGGACGGTGGACGCGGTCGGCTCGACGATGGTGAGCGAAAAGCGCCGCCGGCGCTCGATGGCGATGATGTTGATGCCGGCAGTGGCCCGCAGGTCGAGCTGGTCCAGCCGCTTGCCTATCCACGCTGACTGCGCCGAAAGCCGCAGCCGGCGCCCGCGTTCGGCCAGACCGTACTCGGCAACCCATTCCGCCAGCCGCGGCCGGACCGCCTCCTCGGCGGCAGCTGGCGCCGCTGCCAGCCAGCGACGGGTAAGCAGCATGTAACCGATCGCCAGCAGCAGGATGGGCACGCCGAACGGCGTGAAGGCGAAAAATCCGAACCCCTCGTAGCCGGCCCGCACCAGTTCGCTGTGAACGACCAGGTTGGGCGGAGTCGCCACCAGGGTCATCATGCCGCTGATCAGGGCAGCGACGCTCAGCGGCATCATCAGCCGCCCTGGAGCGATGCCGCTGCTGCGCGCGATGCGCAGCGCCACCGGAATGAAGATCGCCACCACCCCGGTGGAACTCATGAACGCGCCGATTCCGGTCACGATCGCCATCAGCAGCGAAATCAGCCACACCTCGCTGCGGCCGGTCCGGCGGATCAAAAAATCCCCGAGCTTTTGCGCCACGCCCGTGCGCACCAGTGCATCGCCGATCACGAACAATGCCGCGATCAGCACGATGCTGGGGTCGCTGAAACCGGCCAGGGCTTCCTGCATCGTGATCACGCCGGTCAGCGGCAGTGCGGTGAGCATGATAAGCGCCACGGCGTCCATGCGCGGCCGGTTCAGCGCGAACAGCACGATGGTGACGCCAAGCAGTGCCAGGACGAGAATCAGGTCCGTGTTCATACAGGCTTCTTCGCAGGGGCGCGGCCGCGCAAGAGAGCAGCGTCCCCCGCCCTGCTCATCCCGGCCGGCACAGCGTCGCACCAATGTCTCGGGCCGGCGCCAAGGATTGCGGGAGGAAACGGCTTCCAGCGGCGACAGGCCGCTTCGTCGCCCTCACTGCGGCCGGTTGTCCCTCAAGGGCAGCGCTGGGGAGCAAGAGGGCTGCTTACTTGAAGTTCAGTTCCAGATGGAACTGGGTGTCTTCCAGCCCGACGGGCAACAGCACGGTAGCACCGTTGTAGGGGTGGGCGATCCTGTGTTCCTTACCGGAATACAGCTGGGGCGTGCGCATATCGAAGTCGTAGCCCTTGTCGACCATGATCGCCTTCGCGCCGCCGACCAGCATGTTGGTCAGCTCGCCGACCAGATCCTGGCCTTCGCGGCCGGCGCCGTCGACGTCCTCACCGAGCATGTTCAGCGCCACCTTCCGTACCGCAACGGTCGGCAGGCTCAAGGCGACGCTGCCCTGGGCCCGGGCGGAGACCATCGCCACCATGGCCGAGACGTCGCCCATCCCCAGGTCGTCGCCCTTCAGCACCGGCTTCCCGGGCCTGATCCTCAGGTTCACCATCGTCCTGAAGATGCTGAACAGCGAGTCCAGCAAGGCATGCGTGATGAGGATGTCTACCCGCTCGATGCCTTCTTCGGTAATCGCTTCGAACCCAGCAGCAATCTTTGGAGTCGTTCTCATCGATCACTCAAAAAGATCAGCGAAACATGGCCAGGCGGATCGCCCGGGATCTCGAGGCACGCGACATCGAGCCGCATCGCGCGATCGGATCGCTAGCAGGCAGCGATGATACACTGCTTCGGCCAGAAAGCCCGGAAACGCCATAATAGAATGCGACGAACCAGGGCCCAGGATTAAGGCCGGTACCACGGGATGGAGCGACGCCCGCCCCGGCCGTTTGCCGTACGCCCTAACTCCAGTCCGCTCGTCGTGGTATAAGCTTCGGCCCCGACCGAATCGCAACGCTCGTCCAGCCCCGTTTCCTGCTCCGGCCGGCAGAACCCGCGCCTCAGACGTCATGCAACTTGGACCTTACCCGATCGATCCCCCGCTGGTGCTGGCGCCCATGGCCGGCGTCACCGACAAGCCGTTCCGCCAGCTCTGCAAGCGCCTCGGCGCAGGCTACGCCGTATCGGAGATGACCACCGCCGACCCGCGGCTGTGGAAGACCAAGAAAAGCCAGTGGCGCATGGACCACGCTGGCGAGCCGGAGCCGGTCGGCGTGCAGATCGCCGGCGCCGACCCGGCGTTTCTCGCCGACGCCGCCCGCTACAACGTCGATCGCGGCGCCCAGATCATCGACATCAACATGGGCTGTCCGGCCAAGAAGGTCTGCAACGCCTGGGCCGGCTCGGCGCTGCTGCAGGACGAGGCCCTGGTCGGGCGGATTCTCGAGGCGGTGGTGAATGCGGTCGACGTGCCGGTCACGCTCAAGATCCGCACCGGCTGGCACCGCGAGCACAAGAACGGCGTGCGGATCGCCCGCATCGCCGAAGAGGCCGGCATCGCCGCGCTGGCCGTCCACGGCCGCACCCGCGACATGCACTACAAGGGCGAGGCCGAGTACGACACCATTGCCGCGATCAAGCAGGCGGTAAGGATCCCGGTGCTCGCCAACGGCGATATCACCTGCCCCGAGAAGGCCCGTGAAGTCCTGCAGCTCACCGGCGCCGATGCGCTGATGATCGGCCGCGCCGCCCAGGGGCGGCCGTGGATCTTCCGCGAAATCGCCCACTTCCTCGCCACCGGCGAGCGCCTGCCGGAACCCAGGCCGGGCGAAGTCGCCGAGATCCTGCTCGGCCACCTCACCCAGCTGTACGACTTCTACGGCGAATACATGGGCGTGCGCATCGCCCGCAAGCACCTGGGCTGGTACGCCAAGGACCGTCCGGAAAACGCCGCCTTCCGCAGCGTCGTCAACCGCGCCGAAACTGCGGATGAACAGCTGCGGCTGGCGGCAGAGTATTTCGAGGCGCTGGAGGCCGATGCGGTTGAACGCAGTGCCCGGCAATCAGGCCACCCCCCGTATGCTGCTGTTCCGGCAGGCCTATAGGCTAAGTGCCGGCCTCTCCTGGTCATCGCGAGCGCAAGCGCGCTGCTGCGCGTTGCGTCGTCGCTGCGCTCCTCGCAATGACGGGGGAGTGGATGGCGTCATCGCGGGGCTGGCATCACGTCTTTTGTCGACAGCATGAGCCGCTCCTGCGTTGACACCTTGGTAAGCGACGTCCCCTGCGCAAACAGGGTGTCCCATCGCCCTGGGACCAAGCTGAACCGCTAAGGGACCACCGCAGGGGCGAGGCTGCGGCGAAAGTTGGCCTGCTCCGGCAACTCGATCAAGTCGAGAGTCCCTTTGGCTCTCCCCCACTCGATCAATCGCGCCACCGGGCCGGCGTCGCCGCGCGTCAGACACGCTCGATGCCCGAAAATCACCACCGCCTCGCGACTACGCGACAGCGCCACGTTCAAACGGTGCCGATCAAGCAGGAATTCCGTTCGGCCGCGGCTGCGCGTCATCAACAGGATCACCAGATCCGCTTCGCCGCCCTGGACTGCATCGACGGTGGAAAGACTGACCGAAAAAGGAAACGCTTTGCCGGCCAGTTCTTGCGCGAGAGCTTCACGCTGGGCCTGATAGGGGCAGATAATCAGCAGCTGCAGCGGGGTCTCACCCACCCGCTCACTCAATCGGCCAAGCACCGCATGCAGTGCGGCCCGTTCGGTGGGATTTTCGATGGAATCGGAATCCGCTCCCTTGCGATGCCGATAACCTTGAACGCGGGAGAAATCGGCAAACACCAGCCGCTTCCGGGTCAGTCGCCAACTACCTCCGGTGCGGGCCGCCTGCACCTGCCCATCGTAGAAGAGCTCGCTAACAGCATCCCCGATATCGGCATGCATCCGGTACTGCAGGGTCAGCATCCCTTTGGCTGATGCCGGCAGCTGCTCATAGATATCGTGAAAAGCATTTCTCTGCAGCAGCTCTCTGACTTCGGCAAGCGGCAGCCGATAACCAATTGCCTCGTCCAACGTCTCAGTCGTCACCGTCGGCGGCAACTGATGGTGATCGCCGACCAGGATCAATCTGCGGGTCACCGACGCCGGCAACATCAGTTCGGCACCGAAAGCCTTGCCGGCCTCATCGACAATGGCCAAATCGAAGGATTCCCGCAGCAGGCCGAAATCGCTGCGCGCCATCCCGACGCAGGTGGCGGCATGGATATTCCTGGCGTGCAACAACCAGCGCGCCGCCGACTCGCGGCCGTCGCGGCTCGCCATCAACGTCGCCCAGCGGCGAGCGAGTGGGGCATCCGCCTCCGACATGGCCGCCGCAGGGGAAGCCAGTCCTTCCAACAGCCGCTGATGCCACACCGGCTCCAGCGGCGTCCCGGCCACCCGATCCGCGCTGCCATAACGTACGACGCTAGGCCACAGATGCTGACCTTGCGCCAGCAAATCCAGCAGCAGCTTGTCGACCGCTACGTGCGTCGGCGCAGCGATCAATACCCGCGGCCAGCGCGTCTCTTCGCCCGGTGGGAAAAGCGACAACAGCCAATTGACCAGCAAGGTTGTTTTGCCGGTGCCCGGCGGCCCCCACACGGCAACGACCGGCTCGCTGTCATCGGCCAGCATGTTGGCGGCGGCATCCCGTCCCTGGTGCCGATGCGGGATGGGCTCGCCGCTCAGGCCGAGTAATCCGCGATGAACCGCCCCCGAAACGAACCTGCCGAGGATCGCATTCTCCAGGGCATTGGAGAGCGTCTGTTGCTGGTTGCCCTCACCGATCAGCTCCAAGCGCCGCAGATCGAACGGCGCGACCTCATGGAATGAGGCCTCTTCGGGCACGTCGAGCTCCAGTCGACAGATACCCAGGCTGCGATCTTCCCAGCTCGCCCGCCGGACCGGCCAGCTATGCGCCAGTCCGGCAACGCGCAGCCGCGGCGAAGCCGTACCCACCTGCTGGGCAAGCCAGGCAGGGAGCGATGACCCGGTCAGCACCCCGATCACTACGCGGCCACCATTGCGCACCTCGCCTGGAAGAAAGCCGCAACTCCCCGTTTTCTCCAGATGCTCCTGCTGATCACGGTAGATCAACGACAGCTTCCGCAGCCGCAATGCCATTCGGCGCTGGCTGAGCTGGTGTTTCTGGGCTGCCAGTTCGGCGTGCAGCGCCTGGACAAAGCGGTCGAACACTGTCCGCGCTGCTGGCACATCCTCTTCTCCGCCGGGGACGAACAGCGCGAACTGTGCGTGACAGCTGACCGACAGCTCGGGCCGGGGCAGATCAAAATGTATTGCCTGCAACACGAAGGCCTGCAGCGCGCCATCGACCTCCGTGATCAGCGTGCACCGCCCGCGGGTGAAGGCCACGGCGCCATCACCGGTTAAATGCACCCGCCAGGGCGATCCGACCAACCGCGGTTCACGGAAGTGCTCCTCGGCACGTTCGATATCGCTCAACTGCTCGGCTGCAACCGCCAGGTAGATCGGTGCCCAAAACGTATCGCTGCCTCCTACCCTGGGATGCAGACGAACGGGCAAGGGAACGTCCTGGCCACCGCCAATCACTTCCCGCAGCGTCCAGCGATCCGGCCAGCAGTCAACGTCCATTTCCGGGACCAGCCAGGCATAGTCGTGCGCGGACCGGCAGGGCAGCAGCAACTGGCTCTTCCCGAAAGACAAGCGAATCCCATCGCGCTCCCGGGCCTGCACCCGCGCCGTCAACGGTTCGCCGGCATCGGCCAGGTTCGCCTCCAGCAGTGCGGCGCGGAGCGGGCTGGCGCGCACGCGCCGCCGTTCATGATCGACACCGAACAGCAGCATCCGGCCGTTCCGCGCGAAGGTTTCATCAACCACCTGCAGTCGATAACCGTGGAGTTGCGCCGGCACCGGGCCATCGAAGTGCACCAGCCCTCCCTCACGCGGGAAATCATGCGGCAGCTCTAGCGCGGCCGGTGTCGGGATCTCCGGCGGCAGCGCCTGCTGCGCCAGCCGCACTCTCTCTTGTAACTGCTGGAGCCAGGCCCGCTCAGCAGCCATTCGGCTTTCCGCCAGTTCCAATTCCAGCACCGCCTGGCGGAAAGCGTCCGATTCCCGCGCACCGAACGGCCGCTCCAGAATTTGCCGTGCCCTTGCGCGCGCGGCGATCAGTTCGGTCGCTACCGCATCGCGCAATGCCAGCTCCTCGCCAACCAGCTCCGCCAACGCCAGCAAATACTCGGCGGCCAGTTCCTGCCGGGCGCGGGCATCGGCGGCGTAGATGTCGCGCAGCTTGTTTTCCAGATGCGCGATTTGGGCGTTCACTTCCTCCGTGCGAACGCCGTTCCACCAACTGATTGCACCGGCAGTCAGGCTGATCCCGGCAACCGCGAGCAGCAGCACTGGCTTTAGTCCTTGTAGCTGTTGAGCGCGGCTACCAGGCGGTCCCCAAAATCCAGGAGTTCACGCCACAGCATCTGCTTCTCGGATAGATCGAGCTGAGCGTCCTCCAGATCATTCAGGACGTTTTGATACCCATCCAGCAGTGGCTTCAATACAGCGTCGATCTGGTCCAGGCGGCGATGGGCCACGGCATTTTTGTCCCGCATGGCAGCCAACTCCACCTCGGCTTTCCTGACCGCCGCCTCGGCCTGACGCACCCGCCCTTCCCATTCGATCCAGGTCGTTCCCAGTTCGACGAATGATCTGATCAGCCCAAGCACATCCCGCGCGGCGCTAACCACTTCTCGCAGCACCCGCGTCTCTTCAGTGGCCTGCTTGTAGCTGCCCTCGATCTCGGCCCGGCGGGTCTTCTCCGCCTCGTTGCTACTGCCGCCGGCGGCCGTGCGCAGGCTGCTTGGGATCACGAATTTATTGTTCGACATGATTTTTCCTCGAATCAGATACTGATGGCGTTGAACTGCTCGAAGGCGCGGCGCAGATCGGCCTGCGCTTCTTCGAGTTGCTCCAGGCTCCGATCAAAGGCCTCAAGGTCCGGCAGATCGGCAGCACGTATCGCCTGCAATTCATCCAGACAGGCCCGATACGCTTGCGCACAGATCAACACCAGTTCGCCGATTCGCTGCCGCACCGCCCGCTGTGTTTCCAACTCTCGCCGAGCAAGATCGAGCGTCTCGGCCAACTGCTGGCGCTCCCGCTCCAGGCGCCGCTCTTCCAACGGAATCAGTCGCTCCAGGCCGTCACGATGCGCGCGCGCGGTGCACAGCTGCAGATACGAATCCACCGCCCTCGCCATCGACGCGGCAGCTTCAATCACCAGCAGCGCCGGGCTCACTCTGCTGGCTGCCCGGGCACTCCCCACCCTCAGGCCGTGACGTTTCGCTTCGCGCAGAAAGCTGGCCGTGAATACCCACGCATGTGGCGACATTCGGTTCGTCATAGCGACTTCAAATTGACATAACACCAGGCCTGTGATTCCAGCCCGGCCAGGACCGTGGCAGCCTGATCGATGATTGTGCTGAGCGGCGGCGGACGCTGCGGGCTCTTCACGATGCGTGGCTGCACGCCTGCTCGCAGCCGCCACGCGGTGCGGGTATATGGCTCGACATAGATGGCTTCCGCCGCCTTGCCTGGCGCCTGCTTGACCGGCCCCAGGCGCAACAGCAGGAATTGACCGCACCCGCGGCGCGCCGGGTGCGGTCGAAAGGGAGGCTCACCGACCGGCTCGAACGCCTTCCAGAGTCCCGCCAGCAGCCAATGCTCGGAAACGTCCAGCTGCACCGGCCGCCATGGCAGGCTGCCGTCACGGCGCAGAAACACGCGGATTCTGTCGTCGGCCTGCAAGGCGGCCAGCTGCTGCCGCTCCTTCTCGTTGTCGATGACGTTGGCAAGCAGCCATTCCGGCAAGGCCTCATCCGTCGCTCGGACCAACCGCTGCTCGATGCCAACATCCGATACCGGCTTCGGCCAATCCCGGGGATAATCGGTTTCCTGTTCGATACCAACGGGCAGCAGCTGCTGATCAGGTGGCGCAGCGCTGACGAACATGCCGCGGATCGGATCCGCATTGATCGCCTCCGCACGGGCGATCGCTTCGCTCAACCGGATTCCTGCCGTGGTGGGTGTCCAACCATCGACCAGGCCTTCTTCCTCCAGCAGCTCACGAATCGCGCCAAGAGCGGTGACTGGCAACCCGGTGAGCGTCGCAATCTCCTCCGGCCCACGACCGGCTGCAAGCGCCTCCAGCACGAAGCAGGCAATAACATCGCACCGCCGCGGTTTGCGGGGCATCGCCCAGAGCTTGAAAGGAAATCCGCTGAAAGCGACCCGCACAGAAGGTCCCTGCGGCTCGGGGCTGCAGGCGCGCAGGCTGGCTATCGCCCGTGCACGCCTGGCGCGCTTGTTCTCCAGCCAGCCCTCCGGCGTCTCGATCCGCAGGACTTCCACCGTCACTCGCTCGCCCAAACGGACTGCTTCGGCCGGGTGGTCCAGCCAGCGCCAGGCCAGCTCCGCCAACGGAACCCACAGTGGGCACCCGTCGGCATCGACCTGAATGCCCCTCTCGGTCAGCTGCGCAACCGTGCCGGTTACCCGGCTCCCTTCTTCCAACTGAGCCAGCCGCAGACGGGCTCGCGCCTCGGCGGCCGCGGCGATGCTCGCGACCCAACCGCGCGGATCGGCTTTTACCAGCACGAACTCAACCGCTTGCCCTTCGCGCAGTACCTCAGCAGGGTCGTCAACGAACTCCTCGCTGATCTCGGCAAGAAACACAACTGCCGTCAGCTCCCCGGAGCGGACCTTTACGAACTTCTTGCCCGCTTCAACGTAGTCGACCACCCCGCTCAGCAACTCGCCTGGCTCATACCCTGTGCTGACGACTGGCGCCGATCTGTGCCCGCGCCGGGCAGGCGCCGGGGAGCGCCGACGTACCGTCGGCTGCGGCGCCAGGTAAGCAAAAACGATATCCCAAAGGCTCATGCATCCCCCGCTACGCAACCGCGGCACTCTGCAACATGCCTGCGCAGCAGCCTGTGTGTTGCCTCTACGCTGTTCTTGTACCGAGCCAGCCGGGCCGCCAGTACCGCTCCTCCGCCGCGAGCTCGCAAAGGAGCCGGCATGCCGACGCGGAATGATCAGGCCAGGGTCCGACAAAAGGTGTCGTAGATGACCAGGCCCAGATCACCGGGCCGATACACAGTCCGATGGGAGGCTGCAGAAAGGACGGAAGCAGCGGTTGCCCCGCTGACTTATCGCTTATTCATTAGCTGTTGGTGATGGTAGGACAAGAAGCACCGCGGACGCCAATGCAGGCCGATGGATGAACCAACCGCCATGTGCCGCCCGGCACCGGTTCCAAGAACGGAGTACCATCCGATGACGGTGCCACCATCACGAGATTGCGTCGTCGCTGACGCGGCCGTGGCGAGCTCGGGAAGGCAGAGCGCCAAAGGGCGCGACCCTGCCGTCCCGAGCGAGCCGGAGCAAAATCGCTCTAGAAGCGATAGATGGCAGCGACCCCCGTGCTGGACGGCATGCGCTCCGACGGCACGACGACCACCTGCCCGCCGTGAGCGAGGACCAGCTCGCTCAGGTCGTCGAGGATGTCGTCCACCTGCGGGTCTGCGAGGTCGTCGAACTCTATTTCGCCGGTGACAGGATCGATGCGGCCCGGAACCTCCCGGTCGGCCTCGACCAGCAGGGTGGCAATGCGCCCGGCCACCGCGCTTCGCCCGACCAGCACCAGATCGGCATCGGCCTGGCCGTGCGGCCGTGCCGCGCCGAACATCTCGGTCAGCGCCGCCAGCCGCTCCAGATACTGCGGCTCGACCACCGTCCACGCCCGCCGCCGCAGCTCGTCCAGCGAGATGGCGGTCGGCGAAACCTCCAGGCCCTGCTCCAGCAGCAGCGGATTGCGGCTGATCCGGCGGAAATCGCCCTGGTTCTCCGGCATGGCCAGCAGCACCAACGGCAGCTGCTGCTTCCGCGAGTACTGTTCGAGCACGGCGCGGTCCACCGCCCGGAAGAAGCGTTCGGTGTCGCTCTTGCTCAGGTCCGCCCTGGACGACGTGCCCTGGTGCACGCCCCCCGCCGCGGTGCTGTGGGTGCGCACCGGCTGCGGCTTCCTGGTGTCGGTGTCGACCACGGCATCCGGCGTGCGCGGAAACTCCGGCGGCAGTTCGACTTCGTGCAGGCCGTCCCGGTTGCCCTGGTACAGCTTCGCCTCTTCACGGCTGAGTGCCAGGATCTGATAGCCGTCGGCCGACTGGACCATGCGCAGCAGCGGCTTGATGTGGAAGCTGTCGGCCACCACAGCGAGCTCGCTCACCGGCCGCTCCAGGCTGTAGACGCGGAACAGTCCCGGCGCCGCCAGCACCGCCAGGCCATCCCGGGTCTGGTTCCAGAATTCGCTATCCGCAGCCAGGGCCTGGAACGGCTCCAGCAAGGCCTTGATCTCGCGCTGCGGATATTTCTGCCGCAGCGATTCCTCCAGAGCCTTCACCAGGTTGCCGAACCGGATCGGGTCTTGCGCCTTGTCGGGGTGACTGCGGTGGGTCGGCTGGTACAGCGACAGGCAGGGCGGCTGGGGCTCTCGGAAAAGGCCCCTGGCAAAATCATCGGCGAGCGTCTGTGTCA
>JAJUFY010000106.1 GCA_029263635.1 Ectothiorhodospiraceae bacterium
AGTTGTCGATCAGGCGCGTCTTTCCCAGCCACGCCGCGGTCAGGACGACCAGCTCGCGGTCGTCGGCTGATGGTGCCTGCAGATCCGCCTGCCGGCGGACGCTGAAGTAGTCGGCCTGGAAGCCTTGCGCATCCAGTTCCTGTCGTCCCCAGACTTCAACGGCGGCGAAAGGTTCCCCCTGCCGCAGGCGCTCGGCAGCGCCCTGCAAGGTCCTGCGCAACAGCGCTGCCTGCGCTTTCTGCTCCGGAGTCAGGTAACTGTTCCGCGAGCTTAGGGCCAGCCCGCTGTCCTCGCGCTGCGTCTCCACCGGCAGGATCCGCACCGGCATATCGAGGTCTCGCACCATGCGCTCGATGACCTTGAGCTGCTGGTAGTCCTTCTTGCCGAATGCGGCGACGTCCGGCTGCACGATGTTGAACAGCTTGCTGACCACAGTCGCCACGCCGTCGAAATGCCCGGGCCGGGAGGCGCCGCAAAGCATGTCGGCGAATTCCGGCACCGATACCCGGGTTCGCAGCCGGGGGCCATCCGGGTACATCTCGGCGACCGAGGGCGCGAACACGGCTGCCACGCCCAGCGGCGCCAGCCGCGCGCAATCCTGCTCCAACGTGCGCGGATAGCTGGCGTAGTCCTCGCTGGGACCGAACTGGGTCGGGTTGACGAAGATGCTGACTACGACCCGGTCGGCTTCCGCAGCAGCGGCCCGCACCAGCTGCAGGTGACCGTCATGCAGGTTGCCCATGGTGGGCACGAAGCCGACCCGCAGCCCTTCGCCGCGCCACTGCCGGACGCGGGCGCGGACCTCGTCGATGCGATGCAACGTTTCCATGAATCTAAAACACGTGCTCCGGCCCGGGGAAAGTACCGCCCTTAACGGCGTCGACATAGGCGCGGACGGCGGCAAGCACACTGCTCTGCCCCTGCATGAAATCGTGCGAGAACTTCGGCCGCTTACCCGGCGTGATGCCCAGGATGTCCTGCAGCACCAGAATCTGACCGTCACAGCCGGCACCGGCGCCAATGCCGATGACCGGAATGCGCAGCTCGCTCGCCAGCCGCGCGCCGAGCTCGGCCGGCACGCACTCGACCAGGATCAGGTCGGCGCCGGCCGCTTCCAGCACCTTGGCGTCGTTGATCATCTGGTCGGCCGCGCTGGTATCCTTGCCCTGCACCTTGTAGCCGCCGAGCTTGTGCACCAGCTGCGGCTGGAGCCCGACATGGGCGCAGACCGGGACGCCGGCCCGCGTCAGCCGGCTGACGAACTCGGCCTGATCGGCGCCGCCCTCCAGTTTCACCATCTGCGCGCCGCCTTCCTGCATCAGCCGGGCGGCATTGCGCAGGCCGTCGTCGATGGTGGCGTAGCTCATGAACGGCATATCGGCCATCAGCAGCGCCCGCCGACGGGCAGCGGCAACGCAGCGGGTGTGGTAGACGATGTCGTCCACCGTCACCGGCAGGGTGGTCTCACGACCCTGCATGACCATGCCCAGCGAATCGCCGACCAGGATGAAGTCGACACCAGCCTCCTCCAGCACCGCTGCCATGCTGTAGTCGTAGGCAGTAAGCGAGGCGATCTTCTCGCCGTTGCGCTTCATCGCATGAAGCCGGGATACCGTTACAGGACGGCTCGCCTGTGCGTCGTTCTGTCCCGCGTACATATACGCTCCTGTGCTGGCCGAGAACGTGAAGCCGAGAGATTACACGCCTAACGGCGCCGGATTGAAATAGTGGCGGCCACTCTTGATGGCACGCACCCGCTCCAGCAGCAGCTGGTAATCCCGTTCATTGTCCACTGGATTGATATCGCGGGTGTTGACGATCAGCAGCGGTGAGCGATCGTAGTGGTAGAAAAAGCGGATGTAGGCTTCACTGAGCCGGTTCAGATAATCAGCCGAGATGTTCTGCTCGTAGCCGATGCCGCGCTGGGCAATCCGCCGCAGCAGCACGTCAACCGGCGCCTGCAGATAGATCACCAGGTCCGGCGTCGGCACCTCCAGCGCCAGCTGCCGGTAGACCTTATCGTAGAGGGCGAATTCGTGCTCGTCGAGGTTGAGCTCGGCGAACACGCGATCCTTCTCGAACAGGTAATCGGCCACCAGCCGCGGCTGGAACAGGTCGACCTGCCGCAGCCCGCGCAGCTGGTCGGCCCGCTGCAGCAGGAAAAACAGCTGTGCCGGCAACGCCGCCGCCCGCGGATCCTGATAGAAGCGCTCGAGAAACGGATTATCCTCCGCCTGCTCCAGCAGCAGTTCGGCCCCGAAGCTCTGCGCCAGCCGACGGGCCAGGCTGGTCTTGCCGACCCCGATCGGTCCTTCGACGACGACGTGGCGAAATGCTTGCTGCGCCATCTCCCTCTACCCGGCGGGTGAAACCTTCACGAGGCTGGCCGCGGAACAGGCTGCGGCCAGCGCATCGACACGGCCCCGCCCGGGCACATGCAACCCGGGCGCAATCTCGGCGAGAGGATACAGGACGAATGGCCGCTCGTGCAGGCCCGGATGCGGCACGATGAGACCTGGCTCATTAATTGTCGCGTCGCCCCACAGCAACAGATCGAGATCGATGGTGCGCGGCCCCCAGCGCCGCTCCCGCACCCGCCCCTGCCGGCGCTCCAATGCCTGCAGCTCCTGCAGCAGGGCCTGCGCCGTCAGCCGGGTCCGCAGCAGGGCGGCGGCATTGACGTAATCGGGCTGGTCCTGTGGCCCCATGGGTGGGTTGCGGTAGAGGCTGGACGCGACCAGCAACTCGCTGTCCGGCAACGCGGCGAGCGCGGCCAGGGCCCCGCTCACCTGCGCCACGGGGTCGTTCAGGTTGCTGCCAAGGCCGACAGCAGCCAGCGTCCCAACGCCTGCTGTGGTCATCACTCCGAAGGCGCTGAAGGTGTTGGAGATGCCGCGGCGGCCGGCGGCTTGCGGCGGCGCCGCCGACGCTTGCGGCGCGGCGCGTCGTCCACCGTCATGGTCTGGCGCTCTTCATCCGAGCCGGCCTGGAAGTCGCGCCACCAGGCTGCCACTTCCGGATCGACTTCGCCGACTTCGGCGCGCAGCAGCATGAAATCGTAGGCGGCCCGAAAGCGCGGATGACCGAGCAGTCGCAGCGAACGGCGGCCGCCCTTGCGTTCCAGCCGCGGCTGCAGCATCCAGAGCTCGCGGATTGGAATGCTGAAGCGCTTGGGGATGCCGACCCGCTGCAGCTGATCGTGGATGGCATCCTGCGCCGCCGCCTGCAGCGCCGCCATCTCGTTCATGTCCTGTTCCAGATAGCCTTGCATGGCATCCCGCACTGCCGGCCACAGCAAGGCCGCGAACAGGAAGGTGGGGGTCACCGGCTTGCCTTCCGCCACGCGCTGGTCGGTATTCTTGAGCGCCAGCGAGATGAACCGGACGCCGGTGCCGCCGGTATCCCGTGCCAGCGCCTGCTCCACGCCCGGGAACAGCTCTCCGAACAGGCCGTACTTGCGCAGCGCTTCGAAGCTCTCCAGCGCCGTGCCCGCCATGAACAGCTTGAGGCTCTCCTCGAACAGCCGGGCGGCGGGAATATTGCGCAGCAGCTCCGCCATCGGGCCGATCGGCCGCGCCGTATCGGGATGGATCTTGAACCCGAGCTTCACCGCGAAGCGGATGGCACGCAGCATGCGCACCGGATCTTCGCGGTAGCGCACTTCCGGATCGCCGATCAGCCGCACCACCCCGGCCTGCAGATCCTCCATGCCGCCGGCATGATCGACCACCGAGAAATCGGCGATGTTGTAGTAGAGCGAGTTGATCGTGAAATCCCGGCGCAGCGCGTCCTCGGCCAGCGTGCCGTAGACGTTGTCGCGCACGATCAGGCCGTCCTCGATGACCCGGTCGCCGTTGGATTCGCTATTCGGATCGTCGAGCGCCCGGAAAGTGGCGACCTCGATGATCTCGGGACCGAAATGCACGTGGGCGAGCCGGAAACGGCGGCCGATCAGCCGGCAGTTACGGAACAGTTCCTTGACCGCTTCCGGTCGCGCATCGGTGGCGACATCGAAATCCTTGGGCTCGCGTCCCAGCGACAGGTCGCGCACACCGCCACCCACCAGGTAGGCCTCGTAGCCGGCGTTGTGCAGCCGGTAGAGCACCTTCAGGGCGTTGTCGCTGATGTTGGCTCGCGAAATCCGGTGCTCCGAGCGCGGGATGACACGGGGATTGCGGGCGCTGTTTTGATCGTCCGTCACTGACTAGCAGGCACTTGAGCTGTCGCAAAGGTTGCGTATAATACCGCAACCTGCCGCCGGGTACAGGCCTGCACGCCCGTAAGCCGCGGTCTCTGCAGCATTCGGCTCCCATCGTCTAGCGGTCTAGGACGCTGCCCTCTCAAGGCAGAAACCCGGGTTCGATTCCCGGTGGGAGCGCCAACTCCTGTTGCCATGTCGACGGCCATATCGGACATCCCCCCTCCTGCTCCACCCGCCGGGTTGTTCCGACGCCTTGCCGCGATCTGCTACGACTGCCTGCTGCTGCTGGCTATCGAGATGCTCGCCGGCGCCCTCTGGCTGCCGATCTTCGGCGACCGCTCGCCGGCGACTCACCCGCTTTATCACGCCTATCAGGCCTTTCTGCTGCTGGTCGCCTTTGCCTTCCTGGCCGGCTTCTGGCTCAAGGCCGGACAGACGCTGGGCATGCGGGCATGGCGGCTGCGGCTGGTCGGGGCAGACGGTGGCCGCCCGACCCTCCGGCAGGCCGCCATCCGCTTCGGCGTTGCCATCCTGTCCTGGCTGCCGGCCGGGCTGGGATTCTGGTGGGCGCTGTTCGACCGCAAGCGTCGTACCTGGCACGATCTCGCCTCCCGCACGCGCATCGTCCTCGAGCCGAAACCGGCCAGGCGCTGAGATCGTCAGCGCCGCAAGCGGAGGATGCCGACGATCCCGGCCAGCAGCACCAACAGGGTCGGCAGCAGCGCGCTCAGGACCGGGGGCAGGCCATAGACCACGCCTGCGCGGATGAACAACCGGTTAAGCAGCACGAAGCCGAGCCCGATCAGGACGCCGAGGAAGATCCTCTGCCCGGCGCCGGCCGAGCGCACGGCTCCGAAGATCAGCGGCACGGTGAGCAGCAGCATCCCGACGGTGGAGAGCGGCGCCGCGATCTTGGTCCACAGCGCCAGCCGGTACTGATCGGCATCCAGGCCACTGCGATCGAGGTAGCGGATATAGCTCCACAGATCGCGGATCGGCAGTGTTTCCGGATCGACCACGACCACATCCAGCAGTCGCGGCTGCAGATCGGTGATCCACACCCAGCTGCCGGGACGCTCGATCTCCACTCCCGTGTCGGTAAAGGTGGTGATCACCGGCTCCGCCAGCTGCCATTGCCTGCCGTCATAGCTGGCATGCGCCGCCGACAGGATCCGCTGCGGCTTCCCCTGCGCATCCAGCTCGAAGATGCGTACACCGACCAGGCGATCCTGGCTGACCGCTCGCTGCACGTCGATGAAACGCCCCTCCTCTCGCGCCCGGAAACCGGTGTTGCGGGCAACCACCCGGTCGTAGATTGCCGAGGTCCGCAGCTCCTGGGCCCGCCGCTCGGCGCCGGGCGCCACCCATTCGCCGATGGCCAGCGCGCAGGCGCCCAGCACCAGACCGGCCAGCATCAGCGCGCCGGCAATGCGCCCAATCGACACCCCGGCGGCGCGCATCGCTGTCAGCTCGCTGTTCGCCGCCAGCGCCCCCAGCCCCATCAGGCTGCCGATCAGGGTTGCCATCGCAAAGCCCTGATAAACGCTGTACGGCAACCGCAGCAGCACGTAGCTCAGGGCGGTCAGCGCCGTGTAGCTGCCGCGGCCGATGTCCTCGAGTTCGGCGACGTACTCGAACACCAGCAGCAGCGCCACGATGATGGCCAGCGACAGCAGCGCGCCGCCAATGGCGGTGGCCATCAGGTACCGGTCCAGCCGCTTCATGCGCGCCTCCGCCGCCGCAGACCGAAGCTGCGCCGCAGCCAGACCAGACCGATGCCGGCCATCAGCGCGTGCACCCACCACAGGCCGACCCAGGGCGGCAGGCGCTTATCGGACAGCCATTCGGCAGACAGGTTGAGCAGGTTGAAGTAGACGACGAACAGGAAAACAGCGATCAGCAGCTTGCCGTACCGGCCCTCCCGCGGCGATGCCTTGCTGACCGGAATCGCGAGCACGGCCAGCACCAGCACCATCAGCGGTGCCGACAGGCGCAGCTGCAGTTCCGCCTGATCGGCCGGCCGCCAGCGCCTCAGCAGTTCGGCAGTGGGCACGCTACGCTGCTTGATCCGGACTTCCGGCAGCGGCGCCTCGCGCAAGCGGATGCCATGCTCCTCGAATTCCAGCAGGCGCCAGCGCCGCTCGCCGGGAATGCCTTCGAGCCGGTAGCCGTCGCGCAGCACAAGGAAATCTTCGCCGGTGACCGGGTCGATCCGCCGCCTGGCGGTCGCCGCCGTCACCAGCACGGTCTCGGCGTCGCGCTCGGTCTGCAGGAACACGCCGCGCAGCTCGCCGTCGTCCGCCATATCCTCGACGTAGAGCACGCCCTTGGCCTGGGCGGAGGTAAGGAACCGCCCCGGCCGCACGCCCTCCAGCTCGACCGACTGCTGCAGCACTGCCTGCAGGTTCGCTGCGGTCAGCGATGCCCAGGGGGCCGCCGACAGCGACAGCCAGGCGACCAGCAAGGCGATCGGCACCACCAGCCATGTCAGCGCCCCCAGCAACTGCCACGGTCCGACGCCGGCAGCGCTGAGCGCCGGCATTTCGCTATCGCGATAGAGACGGCCGAAGGTCAGCACGATGCCGAGCAGGACGGCCGCCGGCAGCACGAAGCTGATGTAGCCGACGGTGAACAGCCCGAGCATGCTCATGACACCGCTCGCCGGCAAATTGCCATCGGCGGCCCGGCTGAGCAGCCGGATCAGCGAATTGGTGAACAGCACGCCGACCAGCACGGCCGCAACGGCCAGCGTGGTCATGCCGGCCTCTTTGAACAGATAGCGACTGATGATGGTGGACTTCATGCAGCCCCCGGCCACCTGCGCGCGCCTGCAAATGGCACCCACATATGCATTAGACTAGCCCCGGCACGCGCCGAACTGGCGCGACATCATACGGCAGGGATGGCTGCCGAGGGCAGGGATCTCCGCCCGCTGGACATCGGCAGATGCGAAGGAGTTTTCAATGGAGTTCACGGTAAAGAGCGGTACCCCGGACAAGCAGCGCTCGGCCTGCGTGGTCGTCGGCGTCTTCGAGTCGCGCCGGCTGTCCGCTGCAGCCGCGCAGCTGGACAGTGCCGGCGGCGGTTTCCTGACGGCTCTGCTCCGCCGCGGCGACATGGATGGCCGTG
>JAJUFY010000140.1 GCA_029263635.1 Ectothiorhodospiraceae bacterium
GCTCGGCTATCTGCCGGAGATCCCGCCGGTCTATCCGGAGATGACGGTGGCCGCCTACCTGCGCTATTGCGGCGAGTTGCGGGGCCTGCGGCGGCAGGCCCTGTCGCGGGCGCTGGAACGGGCGCTGGAGCGCTGTCGCCTGGGTCCGGTGCGGCAGCGGCTGATCGGCAACCTCTCGAAGGGCTATGTCCAGCGCATCGGCCTTGCCCAGGCGGTGCTGCACGAGCCCGAGGTGCTGATCCTGGACGAGCCGACGGTCGGGCTCGATCCCCTGCAGACGCGGGAGTTCCGCACGTTGATCCGTGAGCTGGGCGAAGACCGGGGCATTGTGTTCTCCAGCCACATCCTGCCGGAGATCCGGGCGCTATGCGATCGGGTCCTGATCCTGCGTGACGGCCGTACGCTGTTCAGCGGCCCGGTGACGGCCGCGGACAGTCGACGGTTTCGCCTGCGCTGTGCGCACGCCCCGGATGCGGCACAGCTTGCCGCACTGCCCGGGGTGACGGCGCTGGAGCCGGCCGCAGACGGCAGCCTGCTGCTGACCCTGGCGGATGAAGCGGCAGCGGCGCAGGTGCAGCAGGCGGTGCTCGCAGCCGGCTGGATGCTGCGCGAATGGGGCCCGGCCCATGACGGCCTGGAACAGCTGCTCGTGACGCTGGTGCACGGAGAGCCGGCATGATCGTCCGTATCGCCCGACGCGAGTTCCGCGCCCTGTTCGCCACGCCGCTGCCCTGGCTGTTCCTGGCGCTCGGCCAGTTCCTGCTGGCCTGGCTGTTCCTGACCCTGGTGGAGCAGTACCAGACCAGCTACCAGCCGCTGCTGGTCAAGCTCGATGCCGGCCTTGGCGCCACCGACCTGGTAGCGGTGCCGTTCCTGGCCGATCCGCGGCTGCTCATGCTGCTGCTGCTTGCCGCCGCATTGCTGGCGATGCGCCTGCTGGCCGAGGAGCGGCGCCAGCAGACGCTGCCGCTGCTGCTCGCAGCGCCGGTGTCGGCGACGGAAATCGTGCTCGGCAAGTACCTGGGCGCGCTCGCCCTAGGACTGCTGCTGGTGGCATTGTGGGGCGGCTTGCCGCTGACCCTGCTGCTGGGCACCGGACTCGATCTGGGCCGGCTGCTGGCCGCCCTGCTGGGACTGGCGCTGCTGGTCGCCAGCCTGCTGGCCTTTGCGCTGTGGGTATCGGCGCTTGCCAGCCAGCCGGCAGCTGCCGCGGCGGCGACTTTCGGCGGTGGCCTGCTGCTGATGCTGCTGCAGCGTGACGGTGGACAGGGCATCCTGGCCTACCTGGGCCTCCTCAGCCATTACGAGCGTTTCCTCCGCGGCGAGGTCGCCGTGGCCGCGCTGGCTTTCCATGGCGTGCTGATCACGGGCTTCCTGGCGCTGACCGTGCGCCGGCTGGATGCCCTGCGGGTGCAGGCATGAACCGTCAAGTTTGGCTGCGCATCAACGGCTGGCTGTTTGTCGCCCTGCTGCTCCTGGTGCTCGGCGGCATCGCCTGGGCGACCGCTGGCCTGCCGCAGGCCTGGCATTGGGGCGGCACCCTGGCGCGAACCCTGTCGCAGCCATCGCAGCGGCTGCTGGCGGCACTCGAGGGAGAGGTGACCGCCTATGGCTTTGCCCAGCCCGGGCAACTGGTCTACCGGCATCTCGAGCAGCTGCTTGATCTCTATCACACTCACGCGCCGCAATTCCGCACCGTGCTGGTCAACCCGGAGACGCGCCCCGATCTGGTGCGCGAACTGGGCGTCGAGCGCGCCGGCGAGGTGGTGCTGGAATACGCCGGCCGCCGGGAGCGGGTGGCGGTGCCCAGCGAAGCCCGGATAAGCGCGGCGCTGGAGCGGCTGCTGCGCGGGCAGGAGCAGGTTGTCGCCTTCCTCACCGGCCACGGCGAGCGGCATCTGCTCGGTGAAGCCAACCATGATCTGGGTGCTTTCGGTAAGGCCCTGCGGCAAAAGGGCTACCGGCTGCAGCCGCTGAATCTGATCCGAACGCCGGAATTCCCCGGCAACATCGCCCTGCTGGTGCTGACGCCGCCACAGACCGAGCTGCTGCCGGGCGAGCAGGCAGCCCTGCGGCGTTACGTGGAAGCTGGCGGTTCGCTGCTGTGGCTGGGCGATGCCGACGAACAGGCGCCATTCGATTTCCTCGCCGACCAGCTCGGCGTGCGCTGGTATCCGGGCGTCGTTGTCGATCCTCAGGCTGCCGAGATCCTGGCTGTGGACGACTCGCGGCTGGTGCTGGTCGATCGTTATCCTCGGCATGCCGTCACCGAGCAGCTGCAGGCGCCGGTGCTGCTGGTGCAGGCGGCTGCCTTGGCGCCGCCGGCGGCCGGCTGGGACGTGCAGCCGCTGCTGGAGCCGACGGCCGGACAAGCTCTGGTGGAGAGCTATCCTGACGGTAGGCCGCAGGCGCCAGCGGACGCGCTGCTGGGTCTCGCCCTCAGCCGACGGGTCGCCGGTCGCGAGCAGCGTGTCGCCATCATCGGCGACGGCGACTTCCTGGCCAACAGCTACATCGGCAACGGCGCCAATCTGCTGCTGGGGTTGAACCTGATCGACTGGCTGACCCGTTCCGAGCCGTTCCTGGACAGCTATACCCGCCCCGTACCGGATCAGCTCATCGTGCTGAGCCGCGGGCAGACCATCGCGCTTGCCGGCGGCCTGCTGCTGGTGCTGCCGGTTAGCTTCCTCGGCATGGCGGCCTGGTGCTGGTGGAGGAGACGTCAGGGCTGATGCGCGGCCGGCTGCTGCTCAACGTTCTCTTGCTGGTCTGCGCGGCCACGCTCGGCGGCTGGATCTACCAGCGCGGCAGCAGCGACGCGGCCCATCAGCGTCTGGCGGCGATTGATCCGCTGACGGTACGGCGCATCGAGGTTACCCGCGCCGATGCCGAGCAGCTGGTGCTGGTGCGGCGCAGTGCCGACGACTGGCAGCTGCTAAAGCCGCAGGTGCTCCCGGCGAGCGGTTATCATCTCGACTTGCTGCTGGCTTTTCTGCAGGCACCGGTGGCAGCCCGCTATCCGAGCACGGAAGTGGATCTCGCCGCCGTCGGGCTGGCGCAGCCGCGGCTGGTGCTGAGGGTCGATAGCCAGGACTTCGCGTTCGGCAGCCTCGACCCGCTGCAGCAGCGCCGCTATCTGCGGCATGGCGACGAGGTGCTGCTGGTGCGCGAAGGGGTGTCGGCGATCCTGGCTTCGCCCTGGTGGAATTTCATCGATCGCCGGCTGCTGCCGGCGGGCGAGCCGAGGGCGCTGCATTTTGCCGATGGCCATGTACGCGTACTCGATCCGCCGTTACAGCGACTGTGGCAGCAGGCCAGCGCCAGCATCGTCCGGCCGCTGGCGGCGGGTGTCGCCGGTGAGGCACTTGCCCTGGAGTTGCGCAGCGGCGAGCGGATCGACTGGCAGTGGCTGGGCGGCGGGCAGCCGCGGCTGCTGCGGCCCGAGCTGGGGCTGGAATACCAGCTCCCGCCCGGGCTGCTGGAGGCGCTGCTGGGTCGAGAGCCAGAGAAGAAGGCGCTGTAGGACAAATTGCGCCGTGTGCGGGATGCGCGTCTTCGGCGAAAGTGCGCGGGGCGTTACCGCTGCTCCACTTGGCCGGCGCTTTTCCATGCTATTGCCGTTGCTGAAACAGGATCCGCATCATGCCCGAATTGCCGGAAGTCGAAACCACGCGCCGGGGCATCGCTCCGTACATTGAGGGACGCGAGGTGGTGGCGGTCACGGTTCGCGAACCGCGGCTGCGCTGGCCGGTGCCGCCGACGCTGGCAACCGAACTGGCCGGGCAGACCGTGCAGCGCCTGGAACGGCGGGCCAAGTATCTGCTGTTCCGGACGGCAGCCGGCACCATGATCCTGCATCTGGGCATGTCCGGCAGCCTGCGCATCCTGCTCAGCCCGCAACCGCCGGGCCGGCATGAGCATGTCGACATCGCCGTGGCCGGTGGCGCCCTGCTGCGCTATCAGGATCCGCGCCGCTTTGGCAGCATCCACTGGACCGAGGATGATCCGCTCGCCCATCCCTTGCTCGCTCACCTCGGGCCCGAGCCGCTGGGGCCGGAATTCGATGGCGACTATCTGTTCCGTCGCTCCCGGGGCCGGACCATGCCGGTGAAGGCGTTTCTGATGGATGCCCAGGTGGTGGTCGGCGTCGGCAACATCTACGCCAACGAAGCCCTGCACCGGGCCGGCATCCTGCCGGCCCGGCCGGCCGGCAAGATTGGTTTGGAGCGTTACCGGCGCCTGGCCGAGGCGGTGAAAGAGGTGCTGGCGTCGGCGATCAGGGCCGGCGGCACCACGCTGCGTGATTTCGTCAGCGGTGAAGGCAAGCCTGGTTATTTCAGCCAGCAGCTGCACGTCTACGGCCGCGCCGGCGAGCCCTGTTTCCAGTGCGGCCAGCCGCTGCGGGGCAGCCGGCTCGGCCAGCGGGCGACGTATTACTGCGGCCGCTGCCAGCGCTAGCAGCCGGCAGGACAGGCCTCAGTCCTCGAACGGCCGGTAACTGATCTCGACCACGTAATAGACCGCTTCGCCGGCCGGCAGGCGGACACGGACTTCGTCGTCCACGGCTTTTTTCAGGACGGCGCGTCCCAGCGGCGAGTCGATGCTGATCCAGCCCTTGGCGGGGTCGAATTCGTCGGGGCCGACGATGCGGTAGGCGTGCAGGTTGCCGGCCTCGTCTTCGAGCCGGAACCAGGCACCGAAGTAGATGCGGCTCTGGTCGGCCGGCAACTGGTCGACCACGACCATGCCGTCCAGGCGTTTGGTCAGGAACCGCACCCGGCTGTCGATCTCGCGCAGCCGCTTCTTGCCGTAGGTATATTCGGCGTTCTCCGAGCGATCGCCCTGAGCGGCTGCCTCGGCGACGGCGGCGGTAACCCGAGGCCGCTCGACTTTCCAGAGGTAGGTGAGTTCCTCCTGCAGACGGCGATAGCCTTCCGGCGTAATGTACTTGGAGCTTGGCGGCCGGGGCGGACGATAGCGTGCCATGGCGAACCTTACTGGATCGGGAAGCAGAACGGGCCGTCCTCGCCCTTGCTCTTGACCGGCGCCCGCAGCAGGACCTGCGAGCTGCGCTCGGCCAGCGGTCCGTCGAGCTGACGGACGTGAGCGGTGCAGGGGCGGTCGCCCTCGGTGCTGATGGATACCGCATAGCTCGCGCCCGGGACCGGCTCGAACGAGGCCAGCACGTCGCAGTAGCGCGGCGGCGTGGTGTTGGGCACCAGATGGCGGACCTGGAAGGCGAGCAGTCGGCCGGCCGGGACTCGCACGCTGCGCTCCTCGCCGATCAGCAGTGCCGGCAGGTGCCGGCGGCCGGTGCAGGCGGCGGCGTCCTCGAACAGCGCCACTTCGGTACGGCCGGCCGTGGCGTTGCGAAAGAGGACCTCGGCGGTGGCGCCAGCGGCCGGCTCCTGATACGGCAGCTTAGTTGCCGGCGAGCAGGCGGCCAGCACGAGCAGCAACGCGGCGACAGGGATGATCTTGGACATTGAGCGGGCTCCTGCAATCGGTTGGTGTGTCATGGCGGCGCGCCGTACGTTCTCCAGGAGCGGTTGCTGCCCGGCTTACGACGCCTCGGCTGCCTGAGTCAGGCGCAGAAACTTCGCGTACAGCTGTTCCTGCGTCTCCGGCCGGTCAGGGTCGAGCGGGATGCACTCGACCGGGCAGACCTGCTGGCATTGCGGCGCGTCGAAGTGGCCGACGCACTGCGTGCAGCGGTCCGGATCGATCTGGTAGATCTCCGGTCCCTGCGAGATCGCCTCATTGGGGCAGACCGGCTCGCAGACATCGCAGTTGATGCATTCGTCGGTGATGATCAGGGACATGGCATGGCATCGGCGGCGGAGCTACGGCCTTGGACCCTGACCGCGCCGCAAAGTTTGTTACTTGCGAAGCCGGGCGATCAGGGCATCGTTGATGATCGGATGCACGAACTTGCTGACGTCGCCGCCCAACGCCACGACCTCCCGCACCAGGCTCGAGGAGATGTAGGAATACTGCTCGGCCGGGGTGAGGAAGATGGTCTCGGCATCGACCAGCTGGCGGTTCATGCTGGCGAGCTGGAACTCGTACTCGAAGTCGGACACCGCCCGCAAGCCGCGCATGATCACCTTGGCGCCCTTCTTGCGAACGAA
>JAJUFY010000238.1 GCA_029263635.1 Ectothiorhodospiraceae bacterium
AGAGCCGCAGGCGGGCCCCGTCCTCACCCAGTTCCGCCCGGATGGCGGCGACGGCCCGGGGCGAGGGAGGGTAGGGGTTCTCGTTGGTGTTGAGCTTGACCAGGTTGGCGAGCTTGGGCTGCTCGCCCGGCACGTACGGTGTGAGATCGTGGACCTGGGGGTTCCAGAAACGGCTCATCGGAATGTTCTTCGGCAGAGTGTGGTGCGGCCGCTCATCATAGCGGGCGGCAACGTGGGGAGAAAGCTAACCGGCGATGCGATCCAGGATGCGGATGGGAGCGGCGTGAGCAGGTGCCCCGTACGGCGGGATTGCTTCGCTGCGCTCGCTATGACGGTGAAGCGGGATTCGGCGCTCTGTAAAGGTCGAGCTCGCCCCGGCGGCTCAACCGCCTCGCGATGACGCACGAGCTCTTGCGGCCATCGCTCCAGACGCCGCGCCGTTGGCGTGATAGCCTACGGCGACTGACCATCCGATGGACGAGGTATAAAGATGGTAGAGGATACCACTAGCACTGAACTGAAGATGGAGCTGGACGGCCTGTACCGCGAGGAGGTGTTCACCGATCGGCGGGTCGGCAGCATCCTGCGGCTGACGCCGGTGGACAAGGACGGCGAGCGCGACGCCAGCCGCGAGGTGCTCTACGTCGGGCAGTCGCAGATCCTGACCCCGGCCGGCGCCCTGCCGTTGAGCTTCGAGATCAAGGCCGCGTCGCTGGAAGAGGCCGTCAAGGCCTTTGGCGACGAGGCCCGCAAGGCGGTCGAGGACACCATGGAGCAGCTCAAGCAGCTGCGCCGCGAGGCGGCCTCCTCGCTGATCGTGCCGGAAGCCGGCGGCGGCTTCGGCGGGCCGGGTGGCCTGGGCGGTCCCGGCGGCGGGCTCGGCGGCCCCGGCGGCGGCAAGATCCAGCTGCGCTAGCCCCCGCCACCAGCTGTCCCGACCGTTGGAGCGGCGTCCCCGCCGCGAATCTTGGATTTGAAAGGTTGGGGGCTTGCGGCTGCGGTCCGCTCCTGCCAGACGCTATCACGGGCTTCTTCTGTAGGAGCGGCCCCTGGCCGCGCTGCTTGTTCTCCCCTCTCCCGGTTCCGGGAGAGGGGCCGGAGGTGAGGGCCCTTGGAAGATACGCGGCCAGAGGCCGCTCCTACACAACAAAAACCCTCCTGCCCTACCCCAGCTGCAGCGCGAACCGCACCCACATCGCCAGCAGCACCAGCAGCCCGATCAGGAACGCCAGAAACCGGTGCGGCACGTGGTTATAGCTGAGGTGGATCAGGCTGTGGGCATAGCGGCTCGCCACGAACACCCAGGCCAGCGCCACCTGCACGCCGTCGGCACGCTCCGTGGCCAGCAGCAGCGCTACCAGCGCATAGAACAGCACCGGCAGCTCGAACAGATTGCGGAAATTGTTGGCCGCCTGGGCCGGCCGTTCCGGGATCTCGCCGGTATTCAGCTTGAAATAGGCCGGCTTTACCTCGCGGCGACGCATCGCCCCGATCCGCAGCGCTCCCATCCAGAACGCCACCAGGAACGTGAGCGCAACCAGCGCCAGGAGCGGGTAGAGAATGGCGGTCTGCATGTCGCCCCCTGCTTCTTGATGTTGTTGTACGACGCCGCACCGAGCCTGGCGCAGGTCCTGGCCCGGCGCAAGGCGGCAGGGCCCATCGAGTCATGGACGCCTGCGCGTTTCTATACTGCAGGTATCGATACCTGCCGCGGCTGACGCCAACACCATCAGGAAGGATCCGTCAATGAAGAAAATACTGCTCGTCCTCGCCGTACTGACTGGGCTTGCCGCCTGTTACCTGCTTGCCTGGCCGACGCCGATCGATCCGCTGGCCTATCAGCCGCCGCCAGGCCCGGCTCTGACGGGCGTGCTGGCGCCGAACACGGCGCTGCGGGCGGCGCAGCACATCGGCGCGGGCCAGCTGCAGGGCCCGGAAGACACGGCGGTGGACGCTCAAGGGCGGATCTACGGCGGCACCCACGACGGGCGGATCCTGCGGGTGACGCCGGATGGACGGGTAGCCGTCTTCGCCGAGACCGGCGGCCGGCCGCTGGGCATGGCCTTCGATGCCCAGGGCAACCTGATCGTGGCGGACGCCTGGAAAGGCCTGCTGTCGATAGACCCCGCCGGGCAGGTGACGGTGCTGGCGACCGAAGCCGACGGCGTGCCGTTCGCCTTCACCGACGACCTGGACATCGCCAGCGACGGCGCCATCTACTTCACCGACGCCAGCTCCCGCTACAACCAGCCGGATTACCTGTTCGACCTGCTGGAAGCGCGCCCGCACGGGCGGCTGCTGAGATACGACCCGGCCACCGGCGAGGTCGCCACCCTGCTCGACGGGCTCTACTTCGCCAACGGCGTGGCGCTGTCGCAGGCGGAGGACTTCGTGCTGGTCAACGAAACCTACCGCTACCGCATCACCCGCTATTGGCTCAAGGGCGAGAAGGCGGGCCGGAGCGACGTGTTCATCGACAATCTGCCCGGCTTTCCGGACAACATCTCGGCGACCCGCGACGGCCGCTTCTGGCTGGCGCTGTTCACGGTGCGCAACCCGCAGATGGATGCCATGCACCCGCGCCCGCTGGTGAAGAAGATCGTCTCGCGGCTGCCGCGCACGTTCTGGCCGCAGCCGGCGCCGTACGGCTTCGTCGCGGAGCTGGACGAACAGGGCCGCATCCTGCGCACGCTGCAGGACCCGGGCGGCGAGCACCTGAGCACGGTGACGTCGGTGAAGGAAATCGGCGGCAAGCTGTACCTGGGCAGCCTGTACAACGACCGGATCGGCGTGCTGGCGCTGGAGTAGGCAGCGCCCTCGCCGCTCCGCCCGGAAACAAAAAACCCCGGCACAGGGCCGGGGTTTTGCTGTCGGACCGCCCGCCTTAGTTCTGCGGCTGGGTCTCGGCCGGCTGCTCGTCTTCCTCGGCAGCCTCGTCGGCCGGCGCGGCGTCGCCCTCGGCGGCTTCGTCGGCGGTCTGCTCCGGTGCGACGGCGTCGGTGTCTTCGGCGGTCACATCCGGCTCGGCAACTTCGGCGCCGTCGCCCTGCATGTCGACACCGGCATCGGCAGCCGGCTGCTCGGTCTCGGTGCTGGTCTGCGGCTCGGTGGTGTTCTGGCTGTTCTGCTCGACATCGCAGGCGGCAACGCCCAGTGCCAGCGCTGCCACGAGCAGCCATGCGAGATTGATATTCTTCATGGTGTGCATCTCCTTTCTGCCGATCGCGGATCCCGGCTGCGGATTGCAGCCTGCGCCCGCTGCGATCGGCGCTGTCTTGCGTGCTGAACAATACGGCGGAGAGCTGTCCGGTTTCAACGCGTTTCCGGCGCTAAGTCTTCGATTTTGCTAAAGTTCCCTGTCGCCAATTGGCGACAGTCGGCGCCCGGGGCAGCCGCCTCCCCGGCACCGGTGCCGGGGGATCGCCGGCACGGCGGCCGGATTCCATGCCGGCCCCCACAGAAGCGGCGGGCGCGTCGTGCCCTGGTCTACAGCCGGATTCGGCGGCAACCGCTATAATGCCGCCTTCCGTACCCTCCGTAGTGCAAAGGTCGTGTAACGCAATGAGCAACAGGGAAGCGCCGACGCCCACCAACTTCATCCGTCAGATCATCGACGAGGATCTCAGGCAGGGTAAAAACGGCGGCCGGGTTGCCACGCGCTTCCCGCCCGAGCCGAACGGCTACCTGCACATCGGCCATGCCAAGTCGATCTGCCTGAACTTCGGCATCGCGCAGGATTACAAGGGCACCTGCAATCTGCGCTTCGACGACACCAACCCGGAGAAGGAAAGCCCGGAGTTCGTCCGCGCCATCGAGGAAGACGTGCGCTGGCTGGGCTTCGAGTGGGACGGCCTGTACTACGCCTCCGACTACTTCGAGCAGCTGTACCAGTACGCCGAGGACCTGATCCGCGCCGGCAAG
>JAJUFY010000082.1 GCA_029263635.1 Ectothiorhodospiraceae bacterium
GAACTGCAGGGTGATCGAGGTCGAACCCATGGTGCTGGTGGAAGTCATCTCGGTCACGCCCGGTACGGCGCTGAGTTCCGACTCCAGCGGGGCGGCCACCGAGGAGGCCATGGTCTCGGGGCTCGCGCCCGGCAGGCGCCCGTCGACACGGATAGTGGGATATTCGGCCTCCGGCAGCGACGCCACCGGCAGCAGCGGAAAGGCGGCCACCCCCAGCAGCACCACCGCCAGCGTCAGCAGCGCAGTGGACACCGGATGACGGATGAACCAGGCCGACAGGCTGGGCTTGGCGGAGCTCACGTCAGGCTCCCGTTCCGGCCGCTGCGATCGGCGCGACCGCCGAGCCTGGCTTGAGGCGCAGGTGGCCGTCGGTGACCACCGTATCGCCGGCGACGACGCCCTCGGCGATCACGGCAATGCTGTCGTCCTCAAACGCCACCGTGACCGGCACCGGCTCGGCCTTGCCGCCGCTCACGCGGAACACATAGCGGCCGTCGAGCCCGTGGCGCACCGCGGTTACCGGCACCACCAATGCACCGGCGCTGATTCCGGTCTGCAATTCCACCACCACGGACTGCCCCGGCCACAGGATGCCGTCGGTGTTGGGAAGACGGGCCTTGAGGCGTATGGTGCCGGTGGCGCGGTCGACCTGATTGTCGATGGTGGTGAGCATGCCCTCGCCGAGCAGGTTGCCGCCGGCACGGTCATAGACCTTGACCGGGGCTGAGCCGGCGATGGCCGGTAAACGCGGCAGCACCGACTGGGACAGCGAGAACACCACGTCGATGGGCTCCATCTGCGTCACGCTGAACAGCCCTTCGGCGTCGCTGGCGCGCACGAAGTTGCCGGCATCCACCCGGCGGAACCCGACCCGGCCGGTCACCGGCGAAACGATGCGGGTGTGCGACAGCGCCACCTCGGCAGCGGCGACAGCGGCCTCGCTCGCCGCCGCCATGGCTTCCAGCTGTGCCACCAGGGCTTGCTGCCGGTCGTATTCCTGGCGGGAGACGGCGTTCTGCGCAACCAGCCGGCTGTAGCGCTCGAGATCGAGCCGGGCCGATTTCAGCTCGGCCTGGATGCGCGCCTGCTCGGCGCGCGCCTGGTTCAGGGCGGCCCGGATGCTGCGGTCGTCGATGCGGGCGAGCAGGTCGCCTTTCGCTACCCGCTGGCCTTCCTCGAACAGCACTTCCGTGAGGATACCGTCGATCTGGCTGCGGAGGATGACGTTGTGGATGGAGTGTACGTGGCCGAGGGCACGCGCCAGATGCGGCACGTCGCGCTGCTCGACGACCGCAACCACGACCGGCACCGCCGTCGGGCCCGAGCCGGCCGTTACCGCCGTCGCCTGCTGCCGCCACAGCAAGGCAGCCCCGGCGCCGGCGACGATGACCAGGACGGCAAGCATTCCGAGAATGGGCAAGCGGGACGAGCGTTTCATACGGGCGTGCAGCATCTGTTCATGGCAGCGAGAGGATCCAGGAGTCCCGGCCGGAGCGACAGCACGCCTCCTGCCGGAGCAGAGCGAATAGGATCAAAACAATAGCAGCAAATCATTAAGGTTAATCTCAGCCTGCCGGAGAAAGTGCCCTGATTGTCCGGAAAAGGTCGACCAGGTCCCGGAATGCCCCAGGCCACGTAGCTGATGACCTTGAACCGCCCCGAACGGTTCCTTGGCATCAGCCAGCCGCCCGGCGGGCCCGGGCGAGACAGTCCCACGGGGTTTAACCGCCCCGAGGCGGCCGCATACATTGGCCCTCGCCAGTCGTGATCCGTCGGCGACCGGCATCTCGGTGACTACGGGAGAGGCCGACCTGTGTGATATCCGCAGCCGGCGGCAGCTAAGCTGCCAGCGTTATCCACTTGCCTCGGGCAGTGGTCTGTGCGTTCTCGACGAGTATCCAGCTGAGCCGAACCTCCCCCGCAAAGTGCTTAAGGGCGGGGAGCACTTGTGTCGGTGCTGCCTGCCGGCGGGCTGCAGACCGCGTCCGGTCGACACGACCACCTGCCATGTCGGCTTTTATTGTTCGCGCCGGTCGGCGCGATTCCCGGAGGGACAATGACGGAATTTGTTTCGGCGCTGGTCACCGCCTCGGTGGTTGTCTTCGCGGTGACCAGCATGCTGTCGGTGGGGTTCGGGCATACCTTCAGGGAAGTCCTCGAACCGCTGGGCAACATCCGCTGGGTCGTGCGGGCGCTGCTTGCCAACTTCGTGCTGGTGCCGCTGCTCGCAGTCGCGGTTCTGGAATTCCTGGAGCCGGCCCAGCCGCTGGCGGTCGGCCTGTTCCTGGTGGCCGCCGCCGCCGGGGCGCCATTTCTCATCAAGCTCGCTGAAGTCGCGGCTAGCGACCTGGCCCTGAGCGGCACCCTGCTGGTGCTGCTGCTGCCGGTGACCATCGTTTACATGCCGGTCGTGGTGCCGCTGGCCCTGCCTGAGGCCGAGGTCAGCGTCAGCGCCATCGCCCGCCCCCTGGTGCTGACCATGCTGCTGCCGCTGGCGAGCGGATTGCTGGTGCGGACCCTGGTTCCCGGTTTGGCGATGCGCCTGCGGGCGCCGTTTGGCAAGCTGTCGAGCATCGCGCTGGTGGTGCTGGTGCTGACCACCATCCTGCAGAATCTGCCCGGCATCGCCAGCGTGCTGCTGACCAGCGCGATCCTGGCTGCGCTCATCGTCATCGGCGGGGCTTTCGTCATTGGCTATCTGCTCGGGGGGCGTAGCCGGCGGAGCAGGGAAGTGCTGGGACTCGGCACCTCGCAGCGGAATATCGCGGCGGCGATGGTGGTCGCGACCCAGGCTGTAGGCAATCCCGATACCGTGACCATGGTGATCGTCACCTCGCTGATCGCGTTCGCGGTCCTGTTTCCTGTTGCTGGAATGATGCGAAAGCGCTCGCTTGCCGGCTCCATCGGCAGGGTGCAGGAGTAGGCGGATGCCGGAAGCATATCGTGAGTCGTTATCAGGCATGTACGGTTTGGCATGAACACCAGCGGTCGGGTCGTAAGGTCTGCCTGAGACTGCATCAATAGCGCCAAGCGACTGGCTTAGAGCGTTTTTTTTCGGGACATCAAAACGGCTCTTCCTGAGAAGTTGCGTCGATCCGTTTCCGGATGTTGTCAGCCATGGGTGGCTGAGGTGGAGACGCGGCTTGCCTTCGCCTTTGTGTTTGAACTAAATTCAATTCAATGCTTGAGCAAAACTCTGGAGAGACGCCCGATGATCGACTTCTACTACTGGCCGACCCCAAACGGGTGGAAGATCGCGATCATGCTCGAGGAGTGCGGGCTGGCGTACCGGACCCACTTCGTCAATATCGGTAAGGGCGAGCAGTTTGAGCCGGCGTTTGCCGCCATCAGTCCGAACAACCGCATACCGGCCATCGTGGACCACGCGCCGGCACCGCCGCATATGGCAGACCAACCGGTATCGGTCTTCGAGTCGGCTGCCATCCTCTGGTACCTGGCCGAGAAGACAGGTCGTTTCCTGCCGGCCGATCCGCTCGGGCGCAAGGAGGCGATGGAGTGGCTGTTCTGGCAGATGGCCAATCTCGGACCGATGGCCGGGCAACTCAGTCACTTCGTCAACTACGCGCAAGCCGGCGACCAAACCTATGCGCGTGAGCGCTATGCCAACGAGGTCGACCGCTGCCTGGGGATCCTGGAGCGCCGGCTCGAAGGGCGTGACTACATCCTCGGCGAGGAATACACCATCGCCGACATCGCGGCCTGGCCCTGGGCCCTGGTCGCAAAGCCGCTCGGTCAATCATTCGACAAGCTGCCCAACGTGAGCCGCTGGCGGCAGCGCATCAAGGAGCGGCCGGCGGTACGCCGGGGCGTGGATCTTGGCAAGGAGTCGCGCCCGTCAGGCCCGCTCACGGACGACGCCCGTCGCGTGCTGTTCAACCAGGCCGCGCGGACATCCTGACCAACTTCATGTGCAGATGAGCCGGTCGCCGGCTGCGCGGCGCCGGCGGAACAGTGCTGCGATCCGCCAGAGAGCGGGCAGCAGGAGGAGAAGAGACAGCCATGATCCCCGTCTATGACTGGCTTGCCTACCATGCCCGGAATACGCCCGAGGCAACGGCGCTGATCGACCACTACTCGGAGCGGGTGCTGGACTACCGCACGCTCAATGAGCGCTGCAATCGCGGCGCCAACTACCTCAAAGCGCTGGGAGTACAGCCCGGCGACCGGGTCGCGGTGCTGGCGTACAACTCCACCGACATCATCGAGCTGCAGTTTGCCTGCCAGAAGCTGGGTGCGATCTTCGTGCCGCTGAACTGGCGGCTGGCAGTACCCGAGCTGCGCGCAATTGCCGAAGACTGCCGGCCCAAGGTGCTGGCGTACGGACAGGAATTCGCCGAGGTCGCCGGAGAGCTGGGCCAGGCGCTCGGGATTCATCTGGTGTCGATGCGGGACGGCGCGGACAGCGATTACGAACGGGGCCTGAGCGCCGCCTCGCCGGAGGCGGAGTTCCACCCTCAGACTCACGATGACACCTGGATCATCATGTACACCTCCGGCACCACCGGAGCTCCGAAAGGAGCCTGTCTCACGCACGGCAACGTGCTGTTCAGCTGCATCAACCAAAGCCAGCGGTTCATGCTGACCAGCAAGTCGCGATGCCTGACGGTGCTGCCGCTCTTCCACGTCGGCGGGCTGTTCCTGTTCGCGACCTTCCTTATGCACATGGGCGGAAGCGCGGTGGTCGTCCGGCAGTTCGATCCGGCCGTCTGCCTCGATCTGCTGGCCGACAAGGAGCTCGGCATCACCATCATCTTCGGCGTGCCGACCATCTTCCTGTTCATGAGCCAGCTGCCGGCGTTTGCCGAGGCGGATCTGTCGCATCTTGACCGCGTGATGGTGGGTGGCGCGCCGGCGCCGCTGGAACTGCTCAAGGCTTACATGAGCAAGGGCGTGACGATCGGACAGGGTTTCGGCATGACCGAGACGGCGACCACCGGCACTGCCTTGAGCGCCTATACCTCGCTGGACAAGCTCGGTTCCTCCGGCCTGCCGGCCCTGCACGCCAGCGTGCGCGTCGTCGACGAGCAGGGGCGTGACGTGCCGCCGGGTGAAGTCGGGGAGCTCTGGATCAAGGGGCCGGCAATCTCGCCAGGTTACTGGAACCGCCCCGAGATCAACGCCGAATCGTTCACCGACGGCTGGTTCCGCACCGGCGATGCCGCTCGGGTCGACGCGGACGGCCATTTCTACATCGTCGACCGCTGGAAGGACATGTTCATTTCCGGGGGCGAGAACGTGTATCCGGCGGAAATCGAGAACGTGCTGTTCCAGCTCCCGGAGATCGCCGAGGCGGCCGTCATTGGGGTTGCTGACGAGCGCTGGGGCGAAGTGGGCTGTGCCTTCATCGTCCTCAAGCCCGGGCAGACCTTGGAAGCCGAGGCGGTTATCCGCCACTGCCGTGCCAACCTGGCCGGCTTCAAGATCCCCAAGCACATCATTTTCGTCGACGCGATGCCGCACAACGCCGCCGGCAAGATCGTCAAGTCGGAGCTGAGGCGGTACTACAGCGACACCGCGGCGCCTGCCGCAGAGATTCAATAACCGCAGGCAAACCCTGCAGAAGACGACGGCGGCAGACGCCGCCATCACCGATATCAGGAGGTAGGATGAGCACCTTGCACTCACTCAAATCGGCCGTGCTGGGCGTATCGCTGGCCGTTGTCACGGGGCTTGCCCTGTTGCCCGATACGGCGGCTGCCGACGACGTCATCACGTGGCGCCTGCAGACCCATAATCCCAGAGCCAGCTGGACCTACGAGCACGACACCGTGGCGCTGGCGGAAAAGGTCAAGGAGCGCACCAACGGTCGGCTGCAGATTCAGGTGTACGAGGCCGGCACGCTGTTCTCCGCCACGGAAATCTTTGCCGCAGTCCAGCGGGGCATCATTCCCATGGGGACCGTAACCCCTGGCTACATCCTGAACCGCTCTGAACTGGCAGCCATCGCGTTCGGGCTGCCCGGCAGCTTCGAGAACGTCTGGGAGGCTGCGCATTTCTTCTTCAACACCGGCTTCGAGCAGGCGTTCCGCGAGGATTTGCTCACCAAGCATGGGGTTTACTGGGCGACCAGCGTGTTTTTCCCGACTGAAGTGGTTTTGAAGAAGCCGGTCGAATCCATGGATCAGTTCCGTTCCACCAAGATCCGCTCGTCCGGCAGTCTGCAGAAATTCCTGACCGACGCCGGCGCGAGCGCGCCGATGATCGCCGGTGAGGAGATCTACCAAGCGCTCTCATCGGGAGTGGTGGACGGCGCACACTGGGGCGCGGTCACGGGTGCGGCCAGCCTGAATCTGTATGAAGTGGCGAAGTATCACGTCAAGCCCTCGATCAGCGTTGCGGCGAACGGGTTCATCATCAACAAGAAGGCTATGGACAGCCTGCCACCCGACATCCGCGCCATCCTCGTACAGACTCTGAACGAACACGTCTGGCAGACCACCGCCCATAATGAAATCGGTGAAACGGCGCTGCTGCGGCAGATGCAGGAGAAGCAGGGCGTCCAGGTCGTCGAGTTCCCGCCGGAAGTCCGGAGCGCGTTGCGTAAGGCAGCACTGAAGAGCTGGGAAGAAGAAGCGAAAAAGGGTAGCAAGGCTGCCCAGCAGATCGAAAAGATGAAGGAACTCCTCACCGAGCTTGGTCATATCTGAGGTGGATCTCTCGCGGGGGGCGGTACGCCTTCCCGCGAGGGGAGCGGACAACGCTCGCGTTCCACCATTCTTTGCCGGGAGTGGCGACCAATCATGCCCACTGAGAAAAGGACATCTTCCGACCGCCTGCTTGAAGCTGCCGCCGTGGAACTGTGCAAAGGCGACGGCAATTGCGAGATGAGCGCCGTCGCCCGCACGGCCGGTGTGTCGGTAGGGCTGGCCTATCACTACTTCGGCTCGAAGGCTGGCCTGATCGCGGCCGTGGTCGAGCAGTTTTACGAGGAGCTGGACCGGGAAGTGATGATGGCCAAGTTCGGGCTGCCGGACTGGCGCGAGCGTGAATACCTGCGCGTCGAGCGCAGCGTCGCCTTCCATTATCGCCATCCGCTTGCCCCCGTCATCCTGCGGCGACTGCGGCGCGAACCGGCAGTGATCGAGATCGAGCAGGCGCGGGTTGCCCGGCAGGTCGCAGAGGGCACGCGCAATATCATCAGCGCCCAGAAGCAAGGCAGCGTGGTGGCGGACCTGGATCCGGCCTCGGCGGCGGCATTCACCCTGGCCGGCATGCGCGCGCTGATCGCTCAGGCACTGGAGCTGCCGCCGGAGGAGCGGCCGTCGGAGCGCGAGCTGACGGACCGGATCTGGCGGTTGATTCAGCGAGCCATCGGTCGTGTGCGCGAGGAGAACGAGGACGCCGCGGTCGGGCGGGAAGATGGGGTCCGGGGCTAAGCGCGTAGAGGCGGGCGCCATGTGGGAGCGCTGGCCAACAGAATCAACGGAGAAAACGTGAACAAGAAACAAGTCGAGCTGTACTGGGACGCCGGCAGCACCAACACCTATTTCGCTTATAAACTGCTCAAGCCCGTGCTGGAGCGGACCGGCGCCGAACTGGTCCTGCACCCGTTCAACCTCGGGTACGTATTCCGGGCACACAATTATGTGCTGATGGAAGAGCCGCCGGCCAAGCTGGAAAACCGCAAGCGCGATCTGATGCGGTGGGCGGAACGGTACAAGTTGCCTTTCCGGTTTCCGGACCAGTTTCCGATCAAGACCAGCCGCGTGCTCCGCGGGGCGCTGACCATGCGCCGCTGGAATCTGGAAGCTGCCTACACCGAAGCCGTGCTCGACGCGTACTGGGAGCGTAACGACGCCAGCATCGCCGATTACGCCGGACTGCGCCCTATCGTCAGCGCGCTGGATGTCGATCCGGCCGAATTCGAGGCGATCAGCGAGAGCGAGGAGGTCCGACAGCAGCTTGCCGACAGCACCAACCGCGGGCTGGAGCGCGGAGTGTTCGGCGTGCCCAGCATCTTCGTCGGCGATGAGCTGTTCTGGGGCAAGGACCGTATGGAGTTCGTCGAGGACGAGCTGCTCAAGGCTTGATGCCCGTTCCGGCAGGTCGTGCGTCTAGTGGGGCTGGTTGGCGAGCGTGCGGCGCCGGTTGTACTGGTGTAGCCAGTACGGCAGGCGCCTGGTCCGCTCTGCTGGGAGCAGTCATAGCGCGGGCATAGGCCCACTCGCGCAAGGCTGTCTGGGTGTGGTGCCAGGCTCGCCACCGTCCTGCAGAACCTGCCCGGCATCGCCAGCGTGCTGCTGACCAGCGCGATCCTGGCCGCGCCCATCGTCATC